>JBPEXR010000022.1:0-1761 GCA_052031355.1 Paracoccaceae bacterium | reverse complement strand
TCGGCCCGGGCGGTGCGCAGGCGGGCCAGGTTGCGGTCCATCTCGGCGTAGAAGCGCGCGAAGGTCAGGCCCATGGTCGTCGGCTCGGCGTGGATGCCGTGGCTGCGGCCGATGCGAACGGTGTCCTTGTGCTCATACGCGCGGCGCTTGAGGGCTTCGAGCAGCGCCTCGACGTCGGCGATCAGGATGTCCGCGGCGCGGGTCAGCTGCACGTTGAAGCAGGTGTCCAGCACGTCCGAGGAAGTCATCCCCTGGTGCACGAACCGCGCCTCTTCGCTGCCCACATGTTCGGCCAGGTGGGTGAGGAAGGCGATGACGTCATGCTTGGTGACGGCCTCGATCTCGTCGATGCGGGCGACGTCGAACTCAACGTCCTTGGCCTTCCAGACGGCCTCGGCGTTCTCGCGCGGGATCACGCCCAGGTCGGCCATGGCGTCGCAGGCATGGGCCTCGATCTCGAACCAGATGCGGAACTTGGTCTCGGGGGACCAGATGGAGACCATTTCGGGACGGGAATAGCGCGGGATCATCGGCGGGCCTCTCCTAGCTGGGCGCGGACGTTGCGCGCGGTGTAGACGCTGCGGCAAGTGGGGGCAAGCGCGCGCGGGGCCGAGCCGGAGCCGGGACCGGGCCGACGCCGGACAGGGCGCCGCACCTGCGCGGTGAACGAATGCCGCCGGGCAGGCGTTGGGGCGTGAACCCTGAAGGAGGCCCTGCATGTTCTCGGCGCTGTCCGACCCCATCGTGATCGCCATTTTCGCCGCCGCCTCCGTGGTGGTTCTGCTGGTCGGCAGCCGGATCACCGGCCTGGCGGACCGCATCGCCGATCACACCGGCTGGGGCGAGGCGGTGGTGGGCGGCATCGTGCTGGGGGCGGCGACCTCGCTGTCGGGCACGGTCGTCTCGGTCACCTCGGCGCTGGGGGGCGAGGCCTCGCTGGCCTTCTCCAACGGCATCGGCGGGATCGCGGCGCAGACCGCCTTCCTGGCGCTGGCGGACGTGATCTACCGCAAGGCCAACCTCGAACATTCCGCGGCCGAGGCGGTGAACCTGTTCCAGGGCGCGCTGCTGGTGCTGCTGCTGTCGCTGCCGCTGGTGGCTTTCACCCTGCCGGATTTCAGCATCTTCGCGGTGCACCCCGTCTCGGTGCTTATGATCGGCGCCTACCTGGTGGGCGCACGCGCCGCCGGGGCGGTGCACGAAAAGCCGATGTGGCGCCCGGTGCAGACGCGCGAGACGCGCAACGACGAGCCCGAGGAAGAGCCGGATCGCGGCAGCCTGAAGACCCTGGCCTTCTGGTTCGCGCTGATGGTGGCGGTGCTGGGCGTCACCGGCTGGGTCATTGCCCAGACGGCGGTGGAGCTGTCGCAGCGCTTCGGCCTGTCGGCCACGGTGGTGGGGGCGCTGATGACCGCCGTCGTCACCTCGCTGCCGGAGCTGGTGACGACCATCGCCGCAGTGCGCCGGGGGGCGATGCAGCTGGCGGTGGGCGGCATCATCGGCGGCAACACTTTCGACACGCTGTTCCTGTGTTTCTCGGACATCGCCTACCGCGACGGCTCGCTCTACCACGCGGTGACCAAGGGGGATCTGGTGTGGCTGGCGGTGGGCCTGCTGATGACGGCGATCCTGCTGATGGGGCTGATCCTGCGCGAGCGGCAGGGCCCGTTCCGCATCGGCACCGAAAGCCTGGCCATGCTGGTGGTCTACGGCGCCGCGGTGGTGCTGCAGATCTACGCCGGCTAGGGCGCGGGCCGCGCG
>JBPEXR010000219.1:0-2179 GCA_052031355.1 Paracoccaceae bacterium | reverse complement strand
GCAGAACCGCGTCGGGCCCGATGGGGCGATCACCGACGCGGGCTTCCGCGGGCACATGATGGGCAACCGCGGCATCTTGCACGATGCGGAAGGGCGCCTGGGCCGCGCGCGCTGGCGGCACCCCAACTGGGTCGCCTGCCGGCTGGCCTTCAAGGGCCGCCGGCGGCGCGTCATGTCCCCCGGGCGCTATACCGAGCTGTTCTTCTGGGACGAGGCCGTGGCCCTGGCCGCCGGGCACCGCCCCTGCGCCGAATGCCGGCGCGCCGACTACCTGGCGTTTCGCCGCGCCCTTGCCGCCACCCGGCCGGAAGTTGCGGGGCTTGCCGCCGCGCAGCTTGACCGCCTGCTGCACCGCGACCGGCTGGAGGGGCGCGCCCAGCGGCGCCTGCCCCTGCCCGCCGCGGAGGTGCCCGAGGGCGCCTTCCTGCTCTGGCAGGGCGCGGCCTGGCTGCTGTGGCAGGCGGAGGTCCACCGCTACGCGCCCGGCGGCTATGCCGAGGCGCGACCCCGCGCCGCCCTGCCTGCAGAGGTTCTTGCCATGACCCCGGCGCTGACCCTCGACGCGCTGCGCGGCGGCTACCGGCCCGAGGTGGCGCTGACGCCGCCGGTGTAGGCCGCGCGCCGCCCGGAGGTCTTGCGCGCCGGCGCGGGCTTGGCCATCCTCGCGCCATGAGCGATCCGGCCAACCCGCGCCCCACCTACGAGGGCGGCTTTCCCGCCCTGCTGCAGCGTTACGAGCAGCGCCGCGCGCCGCTTGTCTACGGCCCCGGCGAGGCGCTGCCGCCGCTGGACGTGGACCTGGCCGCGCTGCGCGACCGCCCGGTGCTGCCGCCCGAGGATGACCCGGACCTTCCCCGCTCCGGCACCTCCTTCAGCGCCAAGCGCGTGCAGCTGCGCAAGGCGTTCCGGCACAATTCAGAGCTGCTCTACCTGCACGGCATGCTGATCGCCAACCTGCGCCGCCGCGCCTTTCCGGACCATGCGCCGGCGCTGTTCCACCGCCTCTGGGCCGAGGAAGCGCCCTTCCTGCTGGCGCATCTGAACCTGCGCTGGCAGGTCAGCGCGGTGACCACCTTTGCCGAGCATGGCCCCAGCGCCGAGGAACGGCGGCTGGCGACGGCGCTTTCGACGCTGCTCAACACCATGAAACTCTACGAATTCGAGCGGCTCTGGTCCGGGCGCGGGCCGGAGCAGCCCTTCCCCCTCAAGGCGCGCCACCCCGGCCCCCTGCCGCTGGAGATGGAGCCATACGCCCTGCAAAGCGGCGGGCTGGACGTCAACATGCTGGCGCCGCTCTGGCGCGATGCGCAGGACGCGCCGGTCCTCGGCCCGCTGGCCCGGCAGCTGCTGGAGGCGCTGATGACCGACCCCGGCACCATCTTTCGCCGGCTGCGCCGCATGGCGGTACGCCAGGCCCGGCGCCGCGCCCGCCGGGACGCGGCGGAATGAGCCTGCCGCGCTGGGGCGTCGTCGCGACGGTCAAGGCCCCCGCCGAAGCGGTGCTGAACTTCGCCGCGCATCACCTGGAGCTGGGGGCGCATCGCCTTTACATCTACCTCGACGCGCCGGACCCGGACCTGGAGGCGCGGCTGAGCGCCCATCCAAAGCTGCGCGCCCGCCACCCCGGCGCGGCCTTCTGGCGCCGCCATGGCCCCCGCCCCGACGCCCACCAGGAACGGCAGGTGATCCACGCCCGCCACGCCTACGCCCGGCGGGCCGAGGTGGACTGGCTCGCCCATATCGACGTGGACGAGTTTCTCTGGCCCGCCCGTCCCCTCGCCGAACAACTGGCCGAGGCGCCCCCCGACTGCCTGTGCCTGCGCCTGGCCCCGGCGGAGCTTCTGGCCCCGGATCCCGCGAGCCCGCCCGGCCCGCCCGCTCCCCTGCGCCGCTACAAGCAGCGCCACGCGGCGCGGGACCAGAGGCAGGCGGCGGCACCGCGCCTTTACCCGCGGTTCGGGGACCGGTTGGAGGCGGGGTTCCTCAGCCATGTCGCGGGCAAGATGATCTACCGCACCGGCGTCGAAGGGCTGCGCGCGCGACTGCACAACGTGCGCCTGGGCGATGTGCTGAACCCCGGCGAGCGTCCCCTGCCGGAGACCTTGCTGCTGCACCACCACGCGGCAAGCTGGGAGGCGTTCGAGCGCCATTACCGCTACCGCCTGTCGCACGGCGCCTA
>JBPEXR010000218.1:0-1506 GCA_052031355.1 Paracoccaceae bacterium | reverse complement strand
GCGTGCTGGGGTGGAACAACACGCTGCTGGGCCGGCTGCTGGTCGGGCCCGCGCTGGGGCAGGCGGCCTTCATGGCAGCCGACTGGCGGGCGATCCGGCGGGGCGAGACGGGCGTGCTGGCTGGCTGGCTGTGGCATCTGCCGGCGATGGCACTGGTGCTGGCCTGGGGGCTGTGGGTGGCGCAGATGCCGCTGTGGGCGCTGCTGCTGTCCACCTACGCGGCGCTGTCGCTGCTAAAGCTGCGCACCTTCCTGGAGCACCGCGCCCACCCCGAGGCGCCGGGGCGGACCGTCATCATCGAGGATCGGGGCCTCTTCGCGCTGCTGTTCCTGAACAACAACCTGCACGCGGTGCACCACCGCCACCCGGGGCTGCCCTGGTACCTGCTGCCGCGCCTTTACGCGCGGCGGCGCGCGGCCTTCCTGCGCCGGAACGACGGCTATCGCTTCGCCTCCTACGCCGAGGTGTTTGGCCGCTACTTCCTGCGCGCCAAGGACCCGGTGCCGCATCCGCTGCGGTCCGGGCGGGGCGCGGCCTAGGCTCAGGCCCCCGCGGCGGAGGCGGCTTCCAGCTGCGGGCGCAGGCCGGAGAGGTCATAGCCCGCCTCGGCCGCCATCTGCAGGATCTCCGCCACCGGGCGGCGGCCCGCCTGGCCCAGCGCCCAGACCACGGTCGAGCGGGTGCCGGAGGCGCAATAGGCCAGGACCGGGCCCTCGGCCTCCTCAGCCAGTTCCATCTGGCGGGCGATGTTCTGCGGCGTCATGGTCTGATGCGTCAGCGGCAGTTCCACATACTCCAGCCCCGCGGCGCGCACGGCCTCGCCGATCGCGGCGGCCTGGTGGCTGGGCGGCACCTCGCCATCGGGGCGGTTGCAGATGACGCGGCGGTATCCGGCCGCGGCCAGCGCCGGGGCATCCTCGGCTGCGATCTGCGGCGAGACATGGTAGCGGGGGGTGATCTGACGCGGGTCCATGCTGCATGAGTTACCGCCGCCTCGCGGGTCTGTCCAGCGCCGTGGCATGCGCGCGGTCGATGCAGTCGCGGGCCGGCAAGCCCTTTGCCGCGGCCCGGTCGGCAAGGATTTGCGTTCGCGCCCCGCGGTTTGCGCCAAGGGCCGCCGGCGGCGATCACAATCTGCCCGTTTCGGTCCTGCGGGCGGGCGGGGCGTGTTACACTGCGCCCCGACTCGGCTGGCACAAGGAGGATGATCGATGCCACAGGATCTTGCCCAGACGCTGGCGGAACTCTCCAGAAAGATCGACACGGCCGATGCGGCCGAACGGACGCGCATCCGCGAGACGCTGAAGCGTCTTGAAGCGCAGCTTGACCCGGCGCCCGCGCGCGCCGCGCGCCCCGCCTTCCGGGTGCGCCCGCGCCGCGAATGCGCCGAGGATATCTTCGACAACATGCCCGTCTGACCGGCCCCGCCGGGGTGGCCGCGTCCCGTGCCCGCTGGGGCGCGGGGCCGCGCAGGCCGCTGCGCGGGTGTCGCGCCGCGGCAGCGCC
>JBPEXR010000217.1:0-2734 GCA_052031355.1 Paracoccaceae bacterium | reverse complement strand
ATCGCGCCGTCGAATGGCAGGGACATCTTGGGGCTCCTCGTCTTCGACATATGGGGCGCGCGCGGCATTACCGCAAACCGGCGCGCGCGGCGGCGCGGTGGACGGCGGCGATCACCGCCTCCTGGGCGACGTGATGCGGCATGTGCCCCACGCCCGGCAGACGGTCGAGCGCGGCGCCCGGCACGTCGCGCAACAGTTTTTCGGAATGGATTGGCAGGCCCACCGTGGTATCGGCGGTGCCGTGCACGATCTCCAGCGGCACGTCGATCTGCGGATAAAGCGGCGCGAGGGCGCGGATTTCCCGTTTCAGGCTGGCGCGTTGCAGCGCGTTGGCCCGCAGCGAGGCGCGGCGCAGCGTCAGCCCGGGGCCGAAGTGTTCGGCATAGCCCGGCGGCGCCGATTGCGGGGCGAAGACCTCCTCCACCGCCTGCGCGACGCGGTCTTCATGCACCCAGGCCGTGATCAGCGGGATCACCAGCCGCCCCAGCACCGGGGCGGAGGTCACCTGGTAAAAGCGCGGCAGCGGCGTGTCCCAGGGGTGCGAGGCCCCGGCGAGCGAGACGACGGCCGACAGCCGGTCCGGCAGGTAGGCCGCCCAGGCCAGCGCCACCGCGCCGCCGTAGCTTTGGCCCAGCACGATCGGCTGCTCGGCCCCCAGTTGCTGCGCGGCGCGGGCCAGGTGCTCGGCCTGCGCGCGGATGCCGTGTCGCCCGCGCGGCAGCGGGTCGGAATAGCCCAGGCCCGGCCGGTCGAAGACGATCACCCGGTAGTCGCGCGCTAGCTTTTCGGCGAGGCCGAAGGTGAAATCCCGGGTGGAGCCGGAAGAGCCGTGGATCAGCACCAGGTCCGGGCCTTCGCCGCGCACCACCGCATGCACCGCGCGCCCCTCCACCTGCAGGATCTGGCCCTCGGGCGGGTAGGCCGCCTCGGCCGCCGCTTCGCGCTGCGCCGCGCGCCAGAGCGTGAGGGCGGCAAAGCCCGCCAGCGCCAGAAGCGCGAGGAGGAAGAGCTTAACCGCCAATTTCCGCAAGATCGAACGGCGTGGTCTGGTAGATCTCGTTGATCCAGTTGCCGTAGAGCAGATGCGCATGGCTGCGCCAGCGGTTCGAGGGCGGCTTGCTGGGATCATCGCCGGGGTAGTAGTTCACCGGCACGCCGATGGCGGACCCGGCGGCGACGTCGCGGTCATACTCCTGCTTCAGGGTGTCGCTGTCGTATTCCAGGTGGTTGAAGATGTAGAGCGCGCGATGGCCCGGGTCTTCCACCAGGCAGGGGCCCACCTCGTCGCTGCCCAGGATCGTGGTCAGGCCCGGGACGGCGTCGATATCCTCCTGCCGGACCTCGGTCCAGCGGGAGACGGGAATGACGCAATCGTCGGAGAAACCGCGCAGGTAGGGCGAGGCGGGCTTGAGGTTGCGGTGCCGGAAGCAGCCGAAGGCCTTGGCCGGCAGGTCATGCTTGGGCACCCCGTTGAAGTGATGCACCATCGCCATGCCGCCCCAGCAGACGCCGAAGGTGGAATGGACATGGCCCTGCGTCCAGTCGAAGACCTGCGTCAGCTCGTCCCAGTAAGTCACTTCCTCGAAAGGCAAATGTTCGATCGGCGCGCCGGTGATGATGAGGCCGTCGAACTTCTCGCCGCTGGCCGCCACCTCCGCGAAAGGGCGGTAGAAGCTTTCCATGTGCTCGGCGGCAGTGTTGCGCGTCTGGTGCTCGCTCATGCGGATCAGCGACAGCTCGATCTGCAGGGGCGTCGCGCCGATCAGCCGGGCGAACTGGTTCTCCGTCTGGATCTTCTTCGGCATCAGGTTCAGCAGCCCGATGCGCAGGGGGCGGATGTCCTGCCGCGCCGCCTGGTCCTCGCTCATCACCATCACGCCTTCGCGCGTCAGCACGTCGTAGGCGGGCAGTTCAGAGGGGATCTTTATCGGCATTGGCTCGGCTCTCGGTTGCGGGTCGGCCCGTGTAGCTAGGCGTTTTCGCCGCGCCGCTCAAGGGCGCGGGCGATCAGCGCGACGAAATCGCCGGGGGTGCGCACCGCGGCGGCCTCGTCCGCGGTGATGGTGACGCCGCGCCGCGCCATGGCCGCATAGCGCGGCTGCCGGTGGGCCAGCGCATCGGCGTAGGTCTGGCGCACGAAGGCGTCGGGATCGACCGCCTCGGGGGAGGTGCCCGTCGCCTCGGTATAGGCGCGCCAGCGCGAGTGCAGGAAATCGGGCTGGTAATACATGGGCTTGGGCGCACGGTCGAAGCGGCGCGCCAGCTCCTCGGCATGGGCCTCGCTGCCCTCGATCCAGACCAGCAGCGCCTGTTCCTCCAGCGCCGCCAGCACCGGGTCCTCGGGGTCCTCCGGGTCCACCACCTCGCAGATCGAGCCGGAGCTGTCGCAGACGAAATCGCGGTAGCCGTAGATGCGTTCGGCCCGGTCGATGAAATGCCCGGTGTCCAGAAGCGCGGCAACCTCGGCCGCGCGGTGCTGGCGCTGGCGGCGCAGGTATTCCTCGAACGGCAGGCCGCCGCGCGCGGGATCGCCGGGCTTGCCCAGGTAGTGCGACAGCGGCTCCAGGTTGTCGAAGGTGATGTTGGAGCCGATGTAGATCGAATCCGACAGCAGCAGATCGCGCAGGGGCGGCACCTTCATCGCCTCCTGCTTGAAGAGGTCGGCGATATGCTCGCCCATGTAGCGCGTGCCGATGCGGTAATCGATGGAATAGTGAAACCAGTTGCCCTGCGC
>JBPEXR010000216.1:0-2795 GCA_052031355.1 Paracoccaceae bacterium | reverse complement strand
GGCTTTCCGCGCCGCAAGCGCGGCGGAGGCCGAAGGTTCGGCCGCGCCGCTCACAGCAGCACCGCGGCGGCAAGGCCAAGGAAGGCGAAAAAGCCCACCACGTCGGTCACGGTGGTGACGAAGGCGCCCGACGCGAGCGCCGGGTCGATGCCCGCCCGCTCCAGCGCGACGGGGATCACCGTGCCGGCGAACCCGGCGACCACCAGGTTGATGACCATCGCCGCGGCGATGACATAGCCCAGCGCCGGCGAGCCGAACCAGGCGATGCCGACGATCCCCATGACCACCGCAAAGACCGCGCCGTTCACCAGGCCCACCAGGCATTCGCGGCGGATCACCCGCCAGACGTTGGCGCCGGTCAGGTCGCGCGTCGCGATGGCGCGCACCGCGACCGTCAGGCTTTGCGTGCCGGCGTTGCCGCCCATCGAAGCGACGATGGGCATCAGCACCGCCAGGGCTACGACCTGGGCGATCGCCTCCTCGAACTGGGCGATGACGAGGCTGGCCAGAACCGCGGTGACCAGGTTCACCGCCAGCCAGGGAAACCGCCGCCGGGTGGTGGCGACGACGGAATCGTTGAGGCTCCCCTCCCCCACACCGGCAAGGCGCAGGATGTCCTCCTCGTGCTCCTCGTCCAGCACCGCCATGGCGTCGTCGATGGTGATGACGCCGACCAGGCGGTCGTTCTCGTCCACCACGGGGGCGGAGATCAGGTGATACTGGTTGAAGGCATAGGCCACGTCGCCCTCGTCCTGGGTGGCGGGGATGACGCGGAAGACATCCTCGACCAGGTCGCTGAGCGGTACCTCGCGGCGCGAGGACATCAGCCGGCCCAGCGTCACGTTGCCCACCGGGCGCATGCGCGGGTCCACCAGCGTGACGTGGTAGAACTGCTCGGGCAGCGCCTCGGCGTTGCGCATGAAGTCGATCGCCTCGCCCACGGTCCAGTGCTCGGGGGCCATGACGACCTCGCGCTGCATCAGGCGGCCGGCGGAATATTCCGGGTAGGTCAGCGATTGCTGGACGGCGACGCGATCCGGCTCCTCCAGCACTTCCAGGATGGCTTCCTGCTGCGCGTCCTCGAGGTCTTCGAGCAGGTCGACCACGTCGTCGCTGTCCAGATCGCGCACCGCGGCCGAGAGGATCTCGGGCTTGAGGATGCCGATCACTTCCTCGCGCAGGTGGTCGTCCAGCTCGGACAGGATCTCGCCGTCGAACTCGCGGTCATACAGCTCGATCAGGCGGCGCCGCTCGTAGGGGCTGACCTGTTCCAGCACGTCGGCGATGTCGGCCGCGTGCAGCGGCTCCATCAGCGTGGTCAGCGCCTCGCGGTCGTCGCTTTCGACCGCCTGCAGGATGGCCGCCATGGTGCGCCGGTCCAGGGCGTAGGCATCGTCCTCGCCCAGGCCCTCGAACCCCGGATCGACCGATTGGTGCTGCTGTTCGCCGCCCTCGCTCATCGCGACCCCCTGCTGTTCGGCGCTGGCCCGGATTGGGCCGAGCGTAGAAGAAACACTTGCAGAAAAACAGGGAAAGTGGGCTGATTTACCCCTTCCCGCGCTCGGCTTATCCTGCCCCTTGGCACCGTTCTAGGGCAATTCTCAGCAAGGGGCAGGGTCGATGCAGAAAATCCTTACCGGGCAGGTGCTGACATTCGGCGCGGACCCCTTCGCCGCCCCCGCGGTGGAGGCCGCGCGCGTCGAAAGCCGCGGCGCCGTGCTGCTGGAGGACGGGCATATCCGCGAGGTGGGACCGGCCCAGGCCATCTGCGCCGCGCACCCGGGGGCCGAGCGGCACGATTATGGCGATGCGCTGATCTGCGCGGGCTTCGTCGATGCGCATGTCCACTACCCGCAGACCGCGATGATCGCCAGCTGGGGCAAGCGGCTGATCGACTGGCTGAACAGCTACACCTTCCCGGAAGAGGCGCGTTTTGCCGACGCGGCCTATGCGCGCCGCATCGCCGCGCGCTACCTCGACCTGACGGCGGCGCATGGCACCACCACGATGGCCAGCTTCTGCACCATCCACCCTGGCTCGGTCGAGGCGTTCTTCGCCGAGGCCGAGGCGCGCGGCCAGCGCGTCGTCGCCGGCAAGACCTGCATGGACCGCAACGCGCCGGACGATCTGCGCGACGATGCGCAATCGGCCTATGACGACAGCCGCGCCTTGCTGCAGGCCTGGCATGGCCGCGGGCGCATCTCCTACGCGATCACCCCGCGCTTCTCGCCCACCTCCAGCGAAGCGCAGCTGGAGGCGCTCGGCGCGCTCTGGGCCGAGCATCCGGAGTGCCTGATGCAGACGCATCTTTCCGAGCAGCTGGACGAGATCGACTGGGTGCGCGGCCTCTACCCTTCGGCGCGGGACTACCTCGACACCTACGAGGCGCACGGGCTGCTGGGCGCCAACGGTCTTTACGGCCACGCCATCCACCTGGAGCCGCGCGAGCGGGACCGCCTGCGCGAGGTCGGCGCGGCGCTGGTGCATTGCCCGACCTCCAACACCTTCATCGGCTCGGGCCTGTTCGACATGGCGGGGCTGATGGCGGAGGGACAGCGCATCGGCCTGGCGACCGATACCGGGGGCGGCTCTTCCTTCTCGATGCTGCGGACGATGGCAGCCGCCTACGAGATCGGCCAGCTGCGCGGCACCCCGCTGCACCCGGCGCAACTGATGTGGCTGGCGACCCAAGGCTCGGCCCGGGCGCTGCGGATGGACGACCGGATCGGCAATATCGCCCCGGGGATGGAGGCGGACCTGGTGGTGCTGGACCTCGCCTCGACCCCCGCCATCGC
>JBPEXR010000215.1:0-4314 GCA_052031355.1 Paracoccaceae bacterium | reverse complement strand
TAGATCAGCAGCTCGCCCAGGCGGTACTTCAGCCGGTCGCCGAAGCTGACCGGGCGGCCGTCGAGGATCGCCGGGCCCACCTTGCGCGCATGTTCCATGTAGCGGTCGAACAGGCGCTTCTTGAAGCGGCCGGCGTCCTCCATCCGGATCATGACGTTGGTCAGCTGCGTCTCGAAGATGCGCGGCGGCGCGAAGTAGTAGCTGGGGCCGATCTCGCGCAGGTCCGTCATCATCGTGTCGGCGCTTTCGGGGCAGTTGACGCAGAAGCCCGTCCAGTAGGCCTGCCCGATCGAGAAGATGAAGTCGCCCACCCAGGCCATCGGCAGGTAGGCCAGCACGTCCTCACGCTCGGTCAGGCGGTCGAACTCGGAGGAGTTCTTGGCCGTGACGATGATGTTGCGGTTCGACAGGACCACGCCCTTCGGCTTGCCCGTGGTCCCGGAGGTGTAAAGCATGACGCAGGTGTCATCGATGCCCAGCCCGTCGCGCCGGCGGTCCAGCTCGGCCATGTGGGTGTCGCGGGCGTCGCGGCCCTTCTGCTGAACGGCGCGGAAGTCGTGCAGCCGCGAATGGTCGTATTTCCGCAGGCCCCGCCCGTCGAGGTAGATCATGTGCTCGAACTGCTCCAGCTCGTCCTGCACCTCGATCACCTTGTCGACCTGCTCCTGGTCGCCCGCGATCACGAACCGCGCGCCGCAATGGGCAAGAACGTAGGCCATCTCCTCGGCCACCGCGTCCTGGTAGAGGGGCACCGGGATCGCCCCGACGCTTTGCGCCGCGACCATCGACCAGTAGAGGTAAGGCCGGTTGCGGCCGATCACGGCCACGAAGTCGCCCTCGCGCACGCCCAGGTCCATCAGCCCCAGGGCCAGGGCCTCGATCTCCTCGGCGGCCTGTTTCCAGGTCCAGACCTGCCAGATGCCGAATTCCTTTTCCCGGTAGGCCGGCCGGTCGGCGAAACGCGTGGCATTGCGCTTCAGCAATGCCGGGATCGATACCAGCCCGCCCAGATCGTCAGACCTATCCGCCAATGTCACTTCCTCCCTTTGGCCCGCACGCGGGCGCACTTCAGCCGCGGAGCCGGAGCCGCGCGTCGTTTTCGCAGCCTATGCGGGGGAGTTTTTCGTGAACTTTGCGCAATTCTAACCAATTGTAACAAGCCGGCGGCGCGGGGCTTTGGCCTTCCCGGCGCCCGGCGCCGGTGCTAGCCATTGGGCGGGAGGTTGCATGGCACACCGCGGGACCAAGCACGACGCGCTGATGCGCGCCGGTCTGAACCTGATCCAGCAGGCGCTGTCGATCTACGACAGCGACCTGCGGCTTGCGGTGTGCAACGCGCGGTTCCAGGAAATGTTCGATCTGCCCGACGCGCTGGTCACCCCCGGCGCCCGGTTCGAGGACACGATCCACCACCTTGTCAGCCGGGGCGAGTATGGCCCGGTCGAGGACGTGGAGGCGGCGGTGCGCGACAGGGTGCAGGTCGCGCTGGCCTTCAAGCCGCACTACATGGAGCGCCCGCGGCCCGACGGGCGGACCATCGCGGTGGAGGGCTCGCCCCTGCCGCAGGGCGGCTGGGTCACCGTCTACACCGACATCACCCGCGCCAAGCGGCAGGAGGAGCTGCTGCGCGCCCGCTCGGAGGAGCTGTCCGAGCAGCTTCTGAACCACGCCGAGGAGCTGGCCGCGACGAACCGCGCCCTCAACGCCTCCATCGCCGCGCTGGAGGAAGCGCAGCGCGAGCTGACGGAGATGGAAGCCCGGACCCGCCTGACGACGGAGATGATGCCGGCGCATATCGCCCACGTCGATCTCGACCGGCGCTACACCTATTCCAACCGCCGCCTGGGCCAGGTGATGCCGGGGCGACCGGCCGACATCCTGGGCCGGCATATCGCCGAGACGATGGGCCGCCAGGCCTATGCCCAGATCGAGCCGCACCTGAACCAGGCTTTCGCCGGCACCCCCTCGACCTTCGAGTTTACCGACGCGCTATCCTCGCGCCGCATCCGGGCGGCCTTCACGCCCGACCGCAGCGGCGACCGTATCCAGGGCGTCTACATCCTGTCGATGGACGTGACCGAGGAAACCCAGGCCCGCGCCGCCCTGCAACAGACCCGCAAGCGCGAATTGGCGGCGCAGCTGGTCAGCGGCATGGCGCATGATTTCTCGAACCTTCTGACGATCATCCTGGGCAGCCAGTCGCGCCTCGCGCGGATGGAGCTGCCCAAGCCTGCCCGCCCGCTGATCGAGGCGACCCGGGCTGCCGCCGAACGCGGCGGCACGCTGCTGGAGCGGATCGCCGACATGACCGGCCACCGCGAACTGCGCCCCCGGCCGGTGGACCTGCAGGCGCTGCTCCAGGACCTCAAGACGCTGGCCGCGCCCAGCCTGCCGCCGGGGATCACGCTGCACCTGCGCGTCTCGCTGCCGCCGGGGGAGGTGCTGCTCGACCCCGGCCCGCTGCAGGATTCGCTGCTGAACCTGATCCTGAACGCGCGCGATGCCTGCGGCGAGAAGGGCCGGGTGACCCTCTCGGTGCGGGTGGTACAGGACACCTGGCTGGAGTTCTCCGTCACCGACACCGGGCCGGGCTTCTCGCCCGCCGCGCTGGAGCATGCGCTGGACCCCTTCTTCACCACCAAGGGGGACGAAGGCTCGGGCCTCGGGCTGTCGATGGTCTATGACATGACCAAGCTGGCGGGGGGCGAGGTGCGGCTGGCCAATACCTACACCGGCGCCCGCGTCGCCCTGCGCCTGCCGCTGCGCCGCCCGCTGCACGATACCGAGCCCGGCATGGTGCTGCTGGTCGAGGACAGCCCCGACCTGCGCGTCACCGTGCGCGACATGCTGACATCGCTGGGCCATTCGGTGATCGAGGCCGCCTCGGTGGACGAGGCGCGCGCGCTGCTGGCGGAGGTGCCCGACATCTCGCTGGTGCTGTCCGACCTGCGGCTGGAGGGCGGCGAGCCCGGCCTGGCGCTGGCCGCGGACCGCCCCGAACGCCCGATCTTCTTCATGACCTCGCTGCCCGCCGACGACCCCCTGCGCCGCCGCGCCGCCGCCCTGGCGCCGGTGCTGCCCAAACCCTTCGGGGCCGATCAGCTGGCCGCCTTCCTGCAAGCAAGGACCCCCGCATGAGCGCCGATGCGCCCCTCGTGACCATTCTCGACGACGAGCCCTCGATCCGGCAGATGCTGGCCGACGCGCTGGAGGAAGCCGGCTTCCGCACCATCGGCTTTTCCCGCGCGACCGAGTTCGAGGCCGCGCTGAAGACCACGACGCCCGATGTCTGCCTGGTGGACCTGTCCCTGCCCGACCGCGACGGGCTGACGCTGGTGCACCGGCTGGCGCTGGAACAGGGCGCGACGGTCATCATCGTCTCCGGCCGCGCGCAGGTGCAGGACCGGGTGACCGGGCTGGAGCTGGGCGCCGACGACTACATCATCAAGCCCTTCGATCCGACCGAGGTGGTGGCCCGCATCCGCGCCCGCCTGCGCCGCGACAAGCCGCGCGCGCAAAGCGGCAACAGCGCCAGCTTCGCCGGCTGGACGGCGCATTTCGACCGCTACGTGCTGGAGGACGAGGCCGGGGCCGAGACGCCCTTCAGCCATGCCGAGGGCGAGGTGCTGCGCCTGTTCCTGGAAAGCCCCAAGCGGCTGATCAGCCGCGCCCACATGCAGGAAAGCCTCGGGGGCGCGGCCGGCGAAAGCTTCGACCGGGCGATGGACGTGCGCATCTCGCGCCTGCGCACCAAGCTGCGCGAGGACCCCAAGAACCCGCGCCTGATCAAGACGATCTACGGCGCCGGCTACATCTTCCTGGGCGACGTGAGCTGGAGCTGAGCGCGCCGCGGGCCGGGCACGAAACCGGGCCGCTGCCCCTGCATCCGCCACCCGCCGGCGTTGCGCGCCCGCCGCACGGCGCGAGGCCGCACAGGCCACCACACGCGATGCTTGCGCGGCGAATCACCCCCATGGTAGAATCGCCGCATGACATGCTGCCTCATGTACCGCTCCGCCCCCTCCGGCACGCCGGAGAGATACTACCGCATCGAGCTGTCGATGACCCTGTTCGAGGAGGTCGCGCTTTGCCGCGAATGGGGCGAGGCGGGCCGGAACGGCGGCCGCAGCATCCGCACCTTCGACAACCTGCGCCATGCCAGCGAAGCCGCCGACGCGGCCCGGCAGCGCGCCGCCCGGCGCGGATACGCGCCCCAGCGGCTGAACTGAGCGCGCCCGCCCCGTCGCCGCCCCGAACGGCCTAACCCGAAAGCTGCGCCACCGCGCGCGCCAGCACGCGCAGGCCGGTCACAAG
>JBPEXR010000214.1:0-5469 GCA_052031355.1 Paracoccaceae bacterium | reverse complement strand
CCTCGAAGACGCGGCCCAGCAGGAAGTCGTAGGCGGGGCTGTGGCGTAGCCCGGCATGCGCCTCGAAAGCCTCGGCCAGACTGCGGGCGGCGACCCAATCCTCGGCCAGGATGGCCGATTCCAGCAGGCCGGGCAGGATGCGCTCCTCGAAGGGTGCGGGGAAGTTTGCCAGCCGGGCCAGCGCCTCGGACAGCACCTCGGGCGTGACGGGGCGGGCCGGCGGGCGGCCGGCGCGGATGGCGTCGAACAGCGGTTGGTCGGGCCAGCCCGGCAAACGCAGGTCCGGCGCCTCGGGCAGCGCGCCAAGCGCCGACAGCGCCGCGCGCAGGGCCGCCCGGCGCGCCGCCAGATCGGGCGGCAGCTCCCCCTCCGGCAGGAGGCTGCGCGCCTCGGGCAACAGCCCGTGGCCCAGGTGGAAGGCGGCAAGGTCCAGCAGCGCCGCCTCGACCCCCTCGCCCTTCTCCAGCGCGCGGGCGTGGGCGATCGTCAGCCGCGTGCGGTCGTCGAGGAAGCTGGCGCGGGTGTATTGCGCAAGATCGAAGGCCGGGGCCGCCACGCCGGGCGGCAGGCCAGCGTCCGGCGTTTCAGCGGGCGCGGCCGGCGCGCCCTCACCCGTCTGGGGCCCACCGGCATCCGCTGCCGGCGCCATGGCCGGTACGGGCAGCTTGCGCAGAACCGCCGGGCCGCCGGCATCTGCTACCGCGGGCGCGGCACCGGGGGCCGCCGAGGCGCCCCCGGCGGCGGCAGCCAGCGCCAGGCCGGCCCCGACGGTCATTCCATGTACCCAGCGCATTCCCGCCCAACTATCCATGAAAGTTCTTGCGATCTCTTGCCCCGATGCTACACTCTGCATGAATAAACCGCAATCCGCTTATGCATATCCCCGCGGGACCGCGGGTGCAGGGATGCCAGCCCATGGACAATTCGACGTTTGTCTCCCTTTCGCTAGCCACCGCCATGCGGCGGGACCTGGACGTGACGGCGAACAACATCGCCAACGCCAACACTGCCGGCTTCAAGGGCGAGCGCGTGCTCTTCCAATCGCTGCTCGCGGAGGAAGTGGGGCACGAGGGCACGAATTACGTCCGCGACACCGGCAGCTACATGGATGCAAGCCAGGGCCTGATTTCGCGCACCGGAAACCCGCTGGACGTGGCGATCGAGGGCTCCGGCTGGATGTCCTACCAGACCGCCGAGGGCCAGCGCGCCTTCGGCCGCGACGGGCGCATGGTGCTGGACGCGCAGGGCAACCTGACCACGCTGAGCGGCGCGCGGGTGCTGGACCCGGGCGGCGCGCCGCTGGTGCTGCCGCCCGACCTCGAGGGCCCGGTGACGATCAGCACCGACGGCACGATCTCGGCCGAGGGGCGCGGCGTGCTGGGGCAGATCGGCCTGTTCGACGTGCCGGACCTGCAACGCTATGAGCGGCTGGGCAACGGCATGCTGGCCCCGCCCGAGGGCGAGGGCGCCCCGCCCCTGCCGGCGCAGGACAGCAAGATCGTCCAGGGCGCGCTGGAGGCGAGCAACGTCCAGCCGGTGGTCGAGATGACCCGCATGATGAGCATTCAGAAAGCCTATGACCGCGCGATCAAGCTGATGGGCAGCGAGGACGAGCTGCGCCGCGACGCGCTGCGCCGCCTCGGCAAACCGGCGTGACCGCCTGAAGGAGACAAGCCATGAAAGCCTTGGGAATTGCCGCAACCGGGATGCTGGCCCAGCAGACCAACGTCGATGTCATCTCGAACAACATCGCCAACGCCAACACCACCGGGTTCAAATCTTCACGCGCGGCGTTTCAGGACCTGGTCTATCAAAGCTATGAACGCGAGGGCGCGCTGACCTCGGACGCCGGTACCGCGGCGCCGACCGGGGTGGACGTGGGCCTTGGCGTGCGCACCGCGGGCACCGTGCGCCTGCACACCCAGGGCGGGCTGGCGCGCACCGAGAACGAGCTGGATCTCGCGATCGAGGGCAAGGGGTACTTCACCGTCAACACGCCCGACGGCGGGCAGGCCTACACCCGCGACGGCAACCTGTCGCTGAACGCCCAGGGCCAGATCGTCACGCTGCAGGGCTACGAGGTCGATCCCGGCATCACCGTGCCCGAGGATACCGTGCGCCTGGAGATTGCCGAGACCGGCATCGTCAGCGCCTATATCGGCGACGATCCGAACCCGGTGGAGCTGGGGCAATTCTCCATGACCACCTTCGTTAACGAGGCGGGGCTGAAGCCGCTGGGCAACAACCTGATGGCCGCGACCGCCGCTTCGGGCGACCCGCAGGCGGCGACGCCCGGCGATCCCGGCGTCGGGGTGATCCGGCAGGGGTTCCTGGAGAACTCGAACGTCAACATCGTGCAGCAGATCACCGACCTCATCTCGGCCCAGCGCGCCTACGAGATGAACTCCAAGGCGATCGAGACCGCCGACCAGATGCTGAACGCCACCAACCAGATCAAGTAAGGCCCGCCATGACCCGCTTCGCCCGCCCTGCCCTTCGCCGCACCCTGGCCGCCCTGGCCCTGGCCGCGACGCTGCCCTTCGCGGGGCCGCAGGGCGCAGCGGCCAGCACCGCGGCGCCCGCCGCCACCGTGGCCGGCGCCGAGGCGGTCGAGGTGCTGATCGAGGAAAAGGCGCGCGAGACCTTCGGCGCCGCCCTGCCCGACGCGGGCGAGTTCTCCATCACCTTCCAGCCGCCGCTGGAGAAGGCGGTGATGCTCTCGGCCTTCTGGATGGATTCCAACACCGGGCAGTTCCTGGCCAACGCCGTGACGCCCGAGGGCAAGGTCACCCGCATCGCCGGGCTGGCCACGCTGACCGTGCCGGTCCCGGTGCCGCTGCGCCGCCTGATGCCCGGCGACGTGGTGGGCGAGGCGGACCTGGCCATCGCGCATCTGCCGCACGGCCGCGTCGGCGCCTTCGCGGTGCTGGACCGCGAGGCGCTGGTCGGCATGGAGGTGCGGCGCATGCTGGCCAAGGGCCGCCCGGTCATGTCGCAATCGGTCAGCCCGCCGCTGGTGATCGACCGCGGCGACAAGGTCTCGATCCAGTTCACCGACGGCGCGCTGCGCCTCAGCGCCCCTGGTCGCGCCCTTGGCGATGCGCACAAGGGGCAGGAAATCAAAATCGTCAACCTCGTCAGCAACAAGTCCCTGGTCGGCATTGCCACCGGCAAGGGCATCGTGGAGATCCCCCAGTGACGCGCGCCCTCAAACTCCCCGCCCTTTTCGCCACCACCGCCCTCCTGGCGGCCTGTGCCACCAGCAGCCCCTTCGACCGCGACCCGCGGGTCAGCGACATGGTGCTGGACGCCGGCACAATGCCCGAGGCGGCGGTGCGCGTGCCCATGCCGCCCCCCGAGGCGCCGCAGGTGCACAAGCGGGCCGAGGCCGCCTCGCTGTGGGAGCGCGGCTCGGGCGGGTTCTTCGCCGACCAGCGCGCCTCCAAGGTGGGGGACATCCTGACGATCAACATCCAGATCGACGACGAGGCGCAGCTGCGCAACGCCACCCAGCGCCAGCGGGACGGCGGCGGCAGCATCGGCATGCCCAAGCTCTTCGGCTACGGCAGCCAGATCGACAAGGTCCTGCCCGGCGTCGGCCCCGAGGACCTGCCCACCGGCAACATCGTCGACATCACCTCGACCACGCAGGCCAGCGGCTCGGGCACGATCAAGCGCGGTGAATCGATCAGCCTGAAGGTGGCCGCGCTGGTGGTGCAGAAGCTGCCCAACGGCAACCTGGTGATCGCCGGCCGCCAGGAGGTGAAGGTGAACCAGGAACTGCGCGAGCTGCGCGTGGCCGGGATCATCCGCCCGCAGGACATCCAGATGAACAACGTCATCCCCTACGACAAGATCGCCGAGGCGCGCATCGCCTACGGCGGCCGGGGCCAGCTGAGCCGCGCCCAGGCGCGCGGCTACGGCGAGGACGTGATGGACATTATTCTGCCATTCTGATCCGGAAAAAGCCCAAGTCGAGAGACAACTTCGCCCCATTGGCCTGAGAAAACGGTCAGCATCGACGAAAGGTTTGATGCTGACATGAAGAAGTCTCTGCTGATGATGGCCGCGGTGCCCGCGATCGCCCTGGGCGCCGGTTACGGGATCGGGATCGCCATGGCCCCCGGCAAGGCCGAGGCGCATGCCGCGGCCCCCGCTGCCGCGCATGAAGAGGAGGCAGCCGCCAAGGCCGCCGCCCCGGCCGAGGCGGCGAAGGCCCCCAAGCCCGGCAAGATGCAGGATCAGAAACCGACCGCGGCCAAGGAAGCCGCGGGCGCCAAGCCCGCCGCACCGAAGCAGGCCGCCGCGGCCCCGGCCAAGACCAAGCCGGCCAAGGCCGCGTCCAAGACAGCGAAGGCCTCCGAGAAGACAGCGAAGCCCGCGCAGCCCATGAAGCCTGCCGCCAATCAGGCCGAGCAGCGCGCCGGGGACGAAGTGCTGGTGCAGATGGAAGGCCATGTGCCCGGCCAGAAGCTGCGCGGCGTCGGGCTGGTGCCGCTGGGCCGCGTGGTCGTGCCCGTCTTCAAGGCGCGCAGCGTGACCTACGTCGTCGCCGATTTCGCCATCTCCGTGCCCGACCCCAAGATGGCCGAGCAGTACCGCATCGGCGAGAATGCCGCCCGCCTGCGCGACGCCATCCTGGCAGAGATGTACGCCGCCGCCGGCGACAAGTCCCTCGCCGGCCCGGCGATCGATTCCGACAAGCTGAGCCAGCGCATCAAGAACGGGCTGACGCCGCGCTTCTCGGGGGTGGAGGACGTGCTCTTCATCTCGCTGTTCAAGCGCGACGTGCCGCTGACCTGACGCGCGGCCATCGGCTGAAACGAAAGGCGCCGCCCGGTTGGGGCGGCGCCTTTGTCGTTCCTGCGCAGAGGGGTGCGGGCGTGCGGGTCAGCGCACTTCCGTCACCTCGCGCGAGGCGACGGTGGAGCCATCGGCCAGAACCAGCATCGCGCCCTCGGGGTCCAGGTTCACCCGCTCGACCGAGGCGCGGGCGAAACCGGCGTAGCCCACGCCCTCGCCCTCGGCATCCGTGGCGATCAGCTTGACGGTGAAACTGCCGTCGGGCACCGGCAGCCCGTCCTCGTCGAGGCCGTCCCAGGCGATCTCGTGCCGGGTCTCGGCGGTGCTGCCAAGGCCGGCGAGGCGCCGCACGACCGTGCCGTCCTCGGCCAGGATCTCGGCCGAGACCTTGCCGGCGGTGTCGTCCAGCTCGTAGGCGTAGCGTCCCTGCCCCGCCTCCAGGTGGATCTTGTCCGAGGGCACCGTGACCTCGCGCCCGATCAGCTGCAGGTCCGCCATGGCGCCGGCGCTGGCCAGCTTGCTGGCGATATTCTCCAGGTTGGTGTTTGTGGCGATCGTCTGCTCGACCTGGCTGAGCTGCGCCAGCTGGGTGACGAAGGTCGTCGAATCCATCGGCGCCAGCGGGTCCTGGTTGGCCACCTGCGCGGTCAGCAGCTTCAGAAAGCT
>JBPEXR010000213.1:0-13766 GCA_052031355.1 Paracoccaceae bacterium | reverse complement strand
AGCAGGCTTGCCGTCATCTCGATCAGCTCGCCTTCGTAAATGTTGGGGGCGGCGCGGTGCATGGCGCGCAACACCGCCTCGGGCATGACCGAAGGGCCGGGGATGGCCAGGTAGGGGCGGCCGTTGGCAAGGCTCATGGGCGGTCCTTTCACCGGCGGCGCGGGGCGTGCGCCTTTGCGGCGACCTTACCGCGCCCGGCCCCCGCGTCAATCGGCGCCGGGGGCGCCGGATCGGCGCGCGCCCTTGCACGGCGGCGGGGCTTTCCCTAAACACCCTGCGATCAACCTTCGGGCGCGGCGCATGATTGGCAACATCCTCAGCTGGCTGGATCGAAGCGAGCGGCGCCTGCGCCGGTCCTTCGGCAAGGACATCTCGACCCCGGCCGCGCGGCGTTGGGCGCGCCTGCATTACCACGTCTTCGATCACGCCTTCCTGCGCACCTTCTGGACGAATTTCTTCCAGATCGCGCCGGGCGTCTACCGGTCGAACCAGCCCACCCACGGGCGGTTCGTCAAGTACAAGCAACTGGGCATCAAGACCGTCATCAACCTGCGCGGCGAGGATGCCTATGCCCATTACCTTTTCGAGAAGGAAAGCTGCCGCGCGCTGGGGCTGACGCTGATCAACACCAAGCTCTGGGCGCGCCAGACGGCCAAGGCCGAGCGCATCCTCGAGGTGATCGACGCCATGCGCCGGGCCGAGAAGCCCTTCGTCTTTCACTGCAAGTCCGGCGCCGACCGCGCCGGATTTGCCGCCGCCGTCTACCTGATCGTCTTCGAGAAGATCCCGCCCGAGGAGGCGCGGCGCCAGCTTGGCCTCAAGTACATCCACCTGAAGTTCACCAAGACCGGGGTGCAGGATTACCTGCTGCGCGTCTACCAGGCGCGCAACGCCCGCGAGCCGATCGACTTCGAGACATGGATCCGGACCGAATACGACCACAAGAAGGTGCAGGCCGGTTTCGACAGCCGCCAGCCGCCCGAGACCCTGGCATGAGCGATCCCGCGCCAACCCGCGACTGGCGCCTGCTGCTCTGGCTGTGGCGCAACTACCTGCGGCGCCACCTCGGGCTGCTGATCGCGGCGCTGATCTTCATGGCGATCGAAGGCTCGATGCTGGGCGGGCTCAGCTACATGATGAAGCCGATGTTCGATCGCGTCTTCGTCGGCGGCGAAGCGGGGGCAATCCCCCTGGTGGGCCTGGCGTTCTTCGGCATCTTCGCCCTGCGGGCCCTGGCCAGCGTGGTGCAGAAGGTGCTTCTGACGCGGCTGTCGCAGCTCAGCGTGGCGCATATCCGGCAGGACCTGGTGACCCACCTGATGACGCTGGACGGCAGCTTCCACCAGGTGCATCCGCCGGGCTACCTGATGCAGCGAATCGAAGGCGACGTCGAAAGCATCAACAAGGTCTGGCGCACCATCATCACCGGCGCGGGGCGCGACCTCGTGGCGGTGATCGCGCTTTTCGCCGTGGCGCTGAACGTCGACTGGCGCTGGACGCTGGTCGCCTGCGTCGGGGTGCCGGTGCTGGTCCTGCCCTCGATGCTGCTGCAGCGCTTCGTGCGCCGCCAGGCGCGGGAGGCGCGCGACGTGGCCGCGGGCCTGTCCACCCGCCTCAACGAGATCTTCCACGGCATCGTGCCGGTCAAGCTGAACACGCTGGAGGGCTACCAGGCGCGCCGCTACCGCGACCTGACACGCCGGCGGGTGCGGGTCGAGGTGCGCTCGGCCACCGGGCAGGCGATGCTGCCGGGGCTGATCGACCTGATGGCGGGCCTGGGGTTCATGGGCGTGCTGTTCTACGGCGGCGGCGAGATCCTGTCGGGCGAGAAGACTGTGGGCGATTTCATGGCCTTCTTCACCGCCATCGGCCTGGCCTTCGAGCCACTGCGCCGGCTTGGCGCGGTCAGCGGCACCTGGCAGGTCGCCGCGGCGGGGATCGAGCGGATCAAGCAGCTGCTGGACATGCGGCCCGCGCTGACCTCTCCCGCCCGCCCGCGCGCCGTGCCGCGCGATGTGCCGGAGCTGCGGCTGGAGGACGTGCACCTGGCCTATGCCGACACGCCGGTGCTGCGCGGGCTGACCTTCACCGCCGAGGCGGGCAAGACCACGGCGCTGGTCGGCCCCTCGGGCGCGGGCAAATCCACCGTCTTCAACCTGGTCACCCGGCTGGTCGATCCGCAGTCGGGCCGGGTGGAGATCGGCGGCACGCCGGTCGCGCAGATGGACCTGGCCGAGCTGCGGCGGCTTTTCTCGGTCGTCAGCCAGGAGGCGCTGCTTTTCGACGAAAGCCTGCGCGACAACATCCTGCTGGGCGCCGAGGCGGACGAGGCGCGTCTGACGGCGGCGCTGGAGGCGGCGCATGTGACCGACTTCCTGCCGCGGCTGGATGCGGGCCTCGACAGCCCCGCCGGGCCGCGCGGCTCGAACCTGTCGGGCGGGCAGCGCCAGCGCGTCGCCATCGCCCGCGCGATCCTGCGCGACACGCCGATCCTGCTGTTGGACGAGGCGACCTCGGCCCTCGACACCGCGTCGGAGGCGAAGGTGCAGGAGGCGCTGGACAACCTGGCGCGCGGGCGCACCACGCTGATGATCGCGCATCGCCTTTCAACCGTGCGCAACGCCGACAAGATCGTGGTGATCGAGGATGGCCGCGTGGTCGAGGAAGGCACCCACGACGACCTGATCGCCCGCGGCGGCGCCTATGCCGCGCTCTACCGGATGCAGGCGGGCAATAGCGCCTGACCGGGGCGCGCCCGCCGCGCATGGTTCACCTTGCCCCGCCGCGGCCCTATATCTGGCCCCAGCGAAAGGACCACCATGACCCAAGACCGACGTATCTTCCGACTGACCGGCCCCGAGACGCAGGAGTTTCTGCAAGGGCTGGTCACCAACGACGTGAAGGGGCTGGAGCGGGGCATCGTCTATGCCGCCATGCTGACCCCGCAGGGCAAGTACCTGGCCGATTTCTTCCTCGTGCCCGAGGGGGAGGAAGCCGTGCTGCTGGACGTCGCCGCCCCCTTGGCGGACGGGCTGGTGCAGCGGCTGAACATGTACAAGCTGCGCGCCAAGGTGACGATCGAGGAGACGGACCTCAAGCTGCGCCGCGGCACCGGCCCCGCGCCCGAGGGCGCCTTCGACGACCCGCGCCACCCGGCGCTTGGCTGGCGGCTCTACGGCGCCGAGGCGGGCGACGACGGCACCGACTGGACGGCGCTGCGCGTCAAGCACCTGGTGCCCGAAAGCGGCGAGGAGCTGCATCCCGACACCTTCATCCTGGAGGCCGGCCTGCCGCGGCTGAACGGCGTGGACTTCCGCAAGGGCTGCTACGTCGGGCAGGAGGTGACGGCGCGGATGCACCACAAGACGGAACTGCGCAAGGGCCTGGCCCGCGTCGCGGTCGAGGGTGCGGCCGAGCCGGGGACCGAGATCACGCTGGACGGCAAGCACGTGGGCGTGCTGCACAGCCGCGCGGGGGACGAGGCCATCGCCTACCTGCGGTTCGACCGTGCCAAGGGCGAGATGCAGGCGGGCGAGGCACGGGTGCGCCGGCTGGACTAGGCCGCCCGCCGCGCGCGGGCGTTGAACCCCGCCAGCGGCGCAATGACGAACGGCGGGCCGGGCAAGTCACCCGGCCCGCCGTTCTTCGTTCAGCCCTTCGCGCGCTTTCGCGGCGGCATCAGGTCGGTGATCGTGCCCTCGAACATCTCGGCGGCGAAGTTCACCGTCTCCGACAGGGTCGGGTGCGGGTGGATCGTGTGGCCCAGGTCCACGGCATCGGCGCCCATCTCGATCGCCAGTGCGACCTCGGCGATCAGATCGCCCGCGTTGGGGCCGACGATGGCGGCGCCGACGACGCGATCATCCTCCGGATCGAAGAGCAGTTTCGTCACCCCTTCCGACCGCCCAAGGCTAAGCGAGCGCCCCGAGGCGGCCCAGGGGAAGACGCCCTTCTCGACCTTCAGGCCGCGCTCCTTCGCCTCGCGCTCGGTGACGCCGCACCAGGCGACCTCGGGGTCCGTGTAGGCGACGGAAGGGATGATGCGCGCATCGAAGGCGCGCTTCTTCCCCGCGGCGACCTCGGCCGCGACCTTGCCCTCGTGCACCGCCTTGTGGGCCAGCATGGGCTGGCCGACCACGTCGCCGATGGCGAAGATATGAGACACGTTGGTGCGCTGCTGGTGATCCACCTCGATGAACCCGCGGTCGGTGACCGCAACGCCCGCTTCCTCGGCCCCGCACTTGGCGCCGTTGGGGCTGCGGCCCACGGCGACAAGCACCTTGTCGAACGTGTCGTCGAAGCTTTCGCCCTGCGCATCCTCGAAGGTGACCTTCAGCCCCTTCTTCTGCGCCTCGACCGCGGTGACCTTGGTCTTCAGCAGGATCTTCTCGTAGCGCTTCTCGATGCGCTTGTGCAGCGGTTTGACGATGTCCTTGTCGCAGCCGGGGATCAGCTGGTCCATCAGCTCGACCACCGTGACCTTGGAGCCCAGCGCATCGTAGACGCAGGCCATCTCCAGACCGATGATGCCGCCGCCCAGGACCAGCATCCGCTTCGGGATATCCTCCAGCTCCAGCGCGCCGGTGCTGTCGATGACCCGCGGATCGTCGGGCAGGAACGGCAGGTGCACCGGGGCCGAACCGACGGCGATGATGCATTGATCGAAGCTGACACTCTGCGCGCCGTCAGGCCCCTCGACGCGTAGCATGTGGCTGCCCTCGAACCGGCCCTCGCCCTGCACGACCTTGACCTTGCGCTGCTTGGCCAGGCCCGCCAGGCCACCGGTCAACTGCTTGACGACGCTGTCCTTCCAGCCGCGCAGCTTGTCCAGCTCGACCTTGGGTTTGCCGAAGGACAGGCCGTGGCCGTCCATCTCCTCGGCCTCGGTGATGACCTTGGCCGAATGCAGCAGCGCCTTGGAGGGGATGCAGCCGACGTTGAGGCACACCCCGCCCAGGCTGGCGTGACGTTCGACGAGGATCACGGAAAGCCCCAGGTCCGCCGCCCGGAAGGCCGCCGAATAGCCGCCCGGACCGGAGCCCAGGACCACCAGATCGGCATGCAGATCGCCCTTCTTGGGCGCGCCTTCGACCTTGGGCGCAGCGCTTTGATCGCCCTCTTCGCCCTTGGCCTCCTTCTTCGGCGGGGCGGCCTTCTGGGCGCTGTCGGACTTGCCGCCCGTCTCGCCTGCGTCGCCCTTGTCGCTCTTCTCGCCGCCGCTGTCCTTGGCCCCGGCGCCCTCGGCCGCCTCGAAGACCATGATCACGTCCCCCTCGGAGACCGTGTCCCCTTCGGAGACGCGGATCTCGGCCACGCGGCCGGCTTCGGGGCTGGGCACCTCCATCGTCGCCTTGTCGGATTCCAGCTCGATCAGCGGGTCTTCCTTGGACACTTCATCGCCGACGGAGACGAGCACCGCCACCACCGGAACGTCCTTGAAATCGCCGATATCGGGAAGCTTGATCTCCATCCCGGCCCCCTTACAGCATCAGCCGGCGCACATCGCCGAGCAGGTGTTTCAGTCGCGCGCAGAACCGCGCCGCCAGCGCGCCGTCCACCGCGCGGTGGTCGTAGCTGAGCGACAGCGGCAGCATGTTGCGCGGCACGAATTGCGTGCCGTCCCAGACCGGCGCCATCTTCGAGCGCGTGACGCCCAGGATCGCCACCTCGGGCGCGTTGACGATCGGGGTGAAGGAGGTGCCGCCGATCCCGCCGAGCGACGAGATGGTGAAGGTCGCGCCCTTCATGTCGTCGCCCTTCAGCTTGCCGTCGCGGGCCGCCGCCGACAGATCGCCCAGCTCCTTCGAGATCTCGACGATGCCCTTGCGATCGGCATCCTTGATGACCGGCACCACCAGCCCGTGCGGCGTGTCGGCGGCAAACCCGATGTTGTAGTAGTGCTTGCGGATCAGCTTGTCGCCGTCGGGGTGGATGGAGCTGTTCAGCTCCCAATGCGTCTTCAGGGCCGAGACGGAGGCCTTGATCAGGAAGGACAGCAGCGTGACGCGGTAGCCTTCGGGCTTGGCCTCGGTATCGAGCTCCTTGCGGTAGGCGTCCAGCTCGGTGATGTCGGCTTCCTCGTTGTGCGTCACATGCGGCACGTTCAGCCAGGAGCGGTGCAACGCCGGGCCGGAGATCTTCTTGATCCGGCTCATCTCCACGTCCTCGACCGGGCCGAACTTGGAGAAATCGACCGCCGGGATAGGCGGTATGCCCATGCCGCCCTGCGCCGGGGCCGCGCCGCCGGCGGCGGCCGGTGCGCCCTGCGCCTTGAAGAACTTCACCACGTCCTCGCGCAGGATACGGCCCTTGCGGCCCGAGCCGTTGACCTGCGCCAGGTCGATGTCGAGCGAACGCGCGAAGGCCCGGATCGAGGGCGAGGCATGCACCTTGCCGAAGCCCGCATCCGTCACCGCCGGGGCCGGGGCCGGGCTGCCGCCCCCCTGCCCCGCCCCGCCGGATTGCGCCGGCTGGGGCGCGTCGCCGCGCTTGGCGCCTTCGTCCTTGCCGGCGCCCTCGTCCTTGCTGGCGCCGCTGGCCTTGGCGTCCTTGTCCTTGTCGTCGCTGCCCTTGTCGCCCGCGTCATCCTCGCCGCCGGCATCCTCGCCTTCCAGGATCAGCAGCAGGCTGCCCTCGGAGACGGTATCGCCCTCGGCCACCTTGATTTCCTTGACCTTGCCGGCGGCGGAGGAGGGAACCTCCATCGTCGCCTTGTCGGATTCCAGCTCCACGATCGGGTCTTCCTTGGCGATGGTATCGCCCTCCGACACCAGCACGCTGACCACCGGAACGTCCGAAAAATCGCCGATATCCGGCACCTTGACTTCAATCGCCATTGTCAAATCTCCTCTCGTCCCGTCCCTCAGACCAGCCGCGGGTTGGGCTTGTCCCCGTCGATGTCGTATTTCTTCAGCGCCGATTTCAGGTCCTTCTCGCTGACCGCGCCCTCGCGGTGCAGGTCGACCATCGCGGCGGCGGCGATGTGGTTGGCATCGACCTCGAAGAAGCGGCGCAGGTTCACCCGGCTGTCGGACCGCCCGAAGCCGTCCGTGCCCAGCACGGTGTAGCGGTTGGGCACGAAGGCGCGGATCTGCTCGGCATAGGTCTTGACGTAGTCGGTCGCCGCGATGATCGGCCCCTTGGCACCCGAAAGCTGCCGGGTGACGAAGGGCACCTTGGCCTCCGAGAGCGGGTTCAGGCGGTTCCAGCGCTCGCAGTCCTGCCCGTCGCGCGCCAGCTCGTTGAAGGAGGTGGCGGACCAGATGTCGGCGCTGACGCCGAAGTCCTCCTTCAGCATCTCGGCCGCCTTGATCGCCTGCACCAGGATCGTGCCGGAGCCCATCAGGTTGACGTGCTTCTTGCCCGGCCGGGCAGTCTTCTGCAGCCGGTAGAGGCCGCGGATGATATCCTCTTCCACGCCCATGGGCATGTCGGGGTGCTGATAGTTCTCGTTCATCAGCGTCAGGTAGAAATAGACATCTTCCTGATCCGCGAACATGCGCTGCAGGCCGTTCTGCACGATCACCGCGACCTCGTACTGGAAGGTCGGGTCATAGCTGACGCAATTGGGGATCAGCCCGGCCTGCAGGTGGCTGTGCCCGTCCTGGTGCTGCAGCCCCTCGCCGTTCAGAGTGGTGCGCCCGGCGGTGCCGCCCAGCAGGAAGCCGCGCGCGCGACTGTCGCCGGCGGCCCAGGCCAGGTCTCCGATGCGCTGGAAGCCGAACATCGAGTAGTAGATGTAGAAGGGGATCATCGGCTCGCCGTGGTTCGAATAGGCGGTCGCGGCGGCGATCCAGTCGGCCATGGCGCCGGCCTCGTTGATGCCTTCCTGCAGCACCTGGCCGTCCTTGGACTCCTTGTAATACATCATCTGGTCGGCATCTTCGGGCGTGTAGTTCTGCCCCAGCGGGTTGTAGATCCCGACCGAGCGGAACAGCCCCTCCATCCCGAAGGTGCGGCTTTCGTCCGGCACGATGGGCACCACGCGCTTGCCGATCTGCTTGTCGCGCAGCAGCGTGGTGAGAATGCGCACGAAGGCCATGGTGGTGGAGATCTCGCGATCGCCGGTGCCCTTCAGCTCGCGCTTGAAGGCGTCGAGGGCGGGGACCTCCAGCTTCGGGGCGTCGCGCCAGTGGCGCTTCGGGAACTCGCCCCCCAGTTCCTTGCGGCGGTCGGCCAGGTAGGCCTTTTGCGCGTTGTTCAGGCTGACGAAGGGCGCCTTGGGCAGATCCTCGTCCGAGACGGGGATCTTGAAGCGGTCGCGGAAGGCGCGCAACTGGTCCTCGGCCATCTTCTTCTGCTGGTGGGTGGTGTTCTGGCCCTCGCCGGCCTTGCCCATGCCGTAGCCCTTGATGGTCTTGACCAGCAGGCAGGTCGGCTGGCCCTTCACCTCGGTCGCGCGCTTGAAGGCGGTATAGACCTTCTCGGGGTCATGCCCGCCGCGGCGCAGGGCCCAGATCTGATCGTCGCTCCAATCCTCGACCAGGGCGGCGGTCTCGGGGTACTTGCCGAAGAAATGCTTGCGGATGTAAGCGCCGTCCTTCGACTTGAAGGTCTGGTAGTCGCCGTCCACCGTCTCGTCCATCAGCTGGCGCAGCTTGCCGGAGGTGTCCTTCTCCAGCAGCTCGTCCCAGCCCTGGCCCCAGAGCAGCTTGATCACTTCCCAGCCGGCGCCGCGGAAATGGCCCTCCAGCTCCTGCACGATCTTGGAGTTGCCGCGCACCGGGCCGTCGAGGCGCTGCAGGTTGCAGTTCACCACGAAGATCAGGTTGTCGAGGCCCTCGCGTGCCGCCAGGGCGATGGCGCCCAGGCTTTCCGGCTCGTCCATCTCGCCGTCGCCGAGGAAGCACCAGACCTTGCGGTCGCCCATGTCGATCAGGCCGCGGTTGTGCATGTATTTCATGAACCGCGCCTGGTAGATCGCCATCAGCGGGCCCAGGCCCATGCTGACGGTCGGGAACTGCCAGTAATCGGGCATCAGCCAGGGATGCGGGTAGGAGCTGAGGCCTTTGCCGTTCACCTCGGAGCGGAAGTTTTCAAGCTGCTCCTCGGTGATGCGGCCTTCCATGAAGCTGCGCGCGTAGATGCCGGGGATCACGTGGCCCTGGAAGAACACCAGGTCGCCCCCGTGCACCGCCGACTTGGCGCGCCAGAAATGGTTCAGGCCGATGTCGTACATCACCGCCGAGGAGGCGAAGGAGGCGATATGCCCGCCGTATTCGCTGCTTTCCTTGTTGCGGCGCACCACCGTGGCCATGGCGTTCCAGCGGTTGATGGTGCGGATGCGCCATTCCATTTCCTGGTCGCCCGGCACCGGGTGCTGGTCGTCCACGCCGATGGTGTTGAGGTAGGGCGTCGTGGCCGAAAAGGGCAGCTGGGCCCCGGCCGCGCGGGCCTGTTGCACCGCCTTGTCCAGCAGGAAATGCGCCCGGTCCGGACCGTCGCGCTGGATCACGTCGTCGATCGCGTCCTGCCACTCCTGGGATTCGATGGGATCGATGTCTTCCCTGTCCGCCATATCCTGCGTCCCTCCGTTTTATCGGCTGGATAGTTTAGCGTTGAACTAATTTCAACACCGCCCCTCCGGCCGCTTGTCCCCTACCCTGCCCCGCGGCGGGGCCCTGCCGGCCCCGACCCGCGGCGCGGCGATTGACGCCACGTAGCATAGCATGAAACGCGGAAGCTACAGCATTGGTTGCGTGGCGCCACGGCGCGCAGCGCATGGCATTTGTTTAACGTTAAACAATGCTGCGGCGCGGCGTATGCAAGTGACTGGAAGACAGAGGATATTCGGGGCGCACATACGAAAACACCCCGGGCCGAAACCCGGGGTGCTTACGCATCTATCGCGGCGCGGGTCAGGCGCGCTCGCTGTATTCCATGGTTTCGGTGTTCACGACGATCATTTCGTCCTGCGCGATGAAGGGCGGGACCATGACCTTCACGCCGTTGTCCAGGATCGCCGGCTTGAAGCTGTTGGCCGCCGTCTGGCCCTTCACCACCGGCTCGGTCTCCACGACCTTGCAGGTCACCTTCTGCGGCAGCGTCGCGTTCAGCGCCTCGTTCTCGTAGAACTCGACCACGATGGTCATGCCGTCCTGCAGGAAGGGGCGCCGCTCGCCCAGCAGCTCGGCCGGAAGCTCGATCTGCTCGTAGGTCTCGGCATCCATGAAGACCAGCATGCCGTCGCTTTCGTAAAGGAACTGCTGGTCCTTCTGCTCCAGGCGCACGCGCTCCACCTTGTCGGCGCTGCGGAACCGCTCGTTCAGCTTGGAGCCGTTGCGCAGGTTGCGCATCTCGACCTGCGCGAAGGCACCGCCCTTGCCGGGCTTGACGTGGTCGACCTTGACGGCGGCCCAGAGCCCGCCGTTGTGTTCCAGCACGTTGCCGGGACGAATTTCGTTACCGTTGATCTTCGGCATGGGTCAAAACCTTCGGCGATCCTTGATGAAAGCTGCGCGCCCCCTATATCTCGCGTGGTCTGAGAGGGCAAGACGACGATACCTAGTGCTGCACGTGCAGCAAGCCATGCTGTCAGCGCATAGAAGCCTTGCAAAGCTAGGGTATCCGAATCACGGAATTTGCTCCATAAGGGCGGTCACGCCAGACCGCAAGAGCAATAACACAAGGACGACGAGATGACCGATTTCGTTGACGGCACCGCTTTCAATAGTGAGCAGGGCAACCGCGCCCGCAAGTTGTTTGCTGCCGTCGTACTGGCCGCGCTGGATGATGCCATCGCGGACGACAAGAAATACGGCAACGGCCCCGAGCAGATCGCCCGTTGGGCGCGGTCCCGCGACGGGCGCGAGGTCCTGTCCTGCGCCGGGATCGACCCGAACGAACGGGTGGTCCAGGGGCTGATGGAATTCGTGTCGAAGGGTGTCCGCACCTCCGTGGCGCTGAGCCGCGAGGAAAGCGAGCGCCGCCACGCCGCCCAGCAGCAGGAAGCTGCCTGAGCGGAAGAACTTGCTGCCGTAGGTGAAAAGGCGCGCCCCCGGGCGCGCCTTTCGCTTGTCCGGGGGCGGGTTTCCCAGGGCCCGGTTCAGCCCCCGCCGGCGAAGACCCAGGCCCAGAGCACCAGCGGCAGCAGCTGCGCGCCCACCAGCACCAGGATGCCCAGCCGCGGCCAGAGGCCGACAAAGCGCCGCCACAGGACCAGCGCCAGCGCCAGGGCAAAGCCGATCTCCAGCGGGGCGACGATGTCGCCGTGGTGCCGCGGGTCCCAGTAGCTGACGGGGCTGCGGAACACCCAGTCGCTGAGGGGCCAGAAGTGCCGCCGCGCGTCGTCGTGGTGCAGCGCGAAATCGAGGCCCAGGTGCAATAGCGCCGCCCCCGCCAGCACCATCACCACCGGCCGCCGCAACGCCGCGCCCAACCCCAGCAGTGCCGCCCAGAGCGGGATCGAATTGTCGATGGCGAAAACCGTCTGCCAGGCGTCGGAATAATATAGCTCGCCGAACACCCGGCGCGGGCCGTGGCCCATCGCCAGCGCCGCCCCGGCCATCAGATAAAGCGACAGGTCCGGCAGCAACGATCCGGCGAAGGCCGCGGCGCTGCGCCCCCGCGCGCCGGCCCGGGCAAAGGCCGCCAGGCCGAAAATCAGGTGTGCCGGCGTGTTCATCCCTTCCTCCTGGCCGCGGCCCTCGCTAACAAGGGTCGGGCATTCGAGGGGCAGGTGCAATGGCGCGCAGCATCATGGTGCAGGGCACCGGGTCGAACGTGGGCAAATCGGTGATCGTCGCCGGGCTGGCCCGCGCCTTCGCCCGCCGCGGCCACACGGTGCGCCCCTTCAAGCCGCAGAACATGTCCAACAACGCCGCCGTGACCGAGGACGGCGGCGAGATCGGCCGCGCCCAGGCGCTGCAGGCCCGCGCCTGCGGGGTGGCGCCGCACAGCGACATGAACCCGGTGCTTCTGAAGCCCGAAACGGACACCGGCGCGCAGTTGGTCGTGCAGGGCCGCCGCCGCGCCAGTCTGCGCGCACGCGACTATGCCGCCGAGAAGCCGAAGCTGATGGCCCCGGTGCTGGAGAGTTTCGCCCGCCTCTCCGAAGGCGCTGACCTGGTATTGGTCGAAGGCGCCGGCAGCCCGGCGGAGATCAACCTGCGCGCCGGCGACATCGCCAACATGGGCTTTGCGCGCGCCGCCCAGGTGCCGGTGCTGCTGATGGGCGACATCGACCGCGGCGGGGTGATCGCGCAGCTGGTCGGCACCCAGGCGGTGCTGGACCCCGCCGATGCGGCCATGGTGCGCGGCTTCGCCGTCAACAAGTTCCGCGGCGATCCCACCCTCTTCGAGGCCGGCATGGCCGAGATCGCCCGCCGCACCGGCTGGCCCGCGCTGGGGCTGCTGCCTTGGTTCGAGGAGGCCTGGCGCCTGCCGGCCGAAGACGCGCTGGACATCACCGCGCGGGCGGGCGGCGATTTTCGCATCGCGGTGCCGCGCCTGTCGCGCATCGCCAATTTCGACGACCTGGACCCGCTCTCGGCCGAGCCGGGCGTCACGGTGCAGATCGTCCCGCCCGGCCAGCCGCTGCCGGCGGAGGCGGACCTGGTGCTGCTGCCCGGCAGCAAGTCCACCATCGGCGATCTGGCCTTCCTGCGCGCGCAGGGCTGGGACATCGACATCGCCGCCCACGTGCGGCGCGGCGGGCAGGTCATGGGGATCTGCGGCGGCTACCAGATGCTGGGCCGCCGCATCGCCGACCCCGAGGGGCTGGAAGGCCCGCCGGGCGCGGTGGAGGGGCTGGGCCTGCTGGACGTCGAAACGGTGATGCGCCCGGAAAAACGACTGGCTCTGCGGCAGGCGCGCACCCGGCCCGGCGACGTGCCGGTCGAGGGCTACGAGATTCACCTGGGCGAGACGCGAGGCCCCGATTGCGCCCGCGCCTGGCTGGAGATCGACGGCCGCCCCGAGGGTGCGGCCAGCCCCGACGGCCGGGTCATGGGCTGCTACCTGCACGGGCTTTTCGCCTCCGACGGGTTTCGCGCCAGCTTCCTGGGCGCGCGCGGCGTGGCGGCGACCGCGGGCTTCGAGGCCGGCGTGGAGGCGGCGCTCGACGCACTGGCCGCGCATGTCGAGCAGCACATGGACCTGGACCTGATCTGGGAGATTGCCGGCGGCGCGCGGTAAACCGCACCTGACCCCGCGATCCCGGGCGGCGATCAGCCCTTCGGCATCGCCTCCATGGCGCGGGCAACCTCCCGCCGGACCATCTTGCGCACGTTGCGGGTGATCCGCTCGCCCAACGCGCCGCGCAGCTCTTCGCGCAGAACATCGCGCACGATCTGGCGCAGCATCGCCTCGTCCAGAAGCGTCTCTTCGGCCTCGCCGGCGGCTTCCGCGCGCGGGGCCGCTGGGGGCTGGCCCACAGGGGCGTCCTGCGCGGTGCGGGCGGGCGCTGCCGCCTCGCCCACCGCGGCCTGCGCCAGCTCCGCCGCGTGGGCGGCGGCGAAACGCACGAAGGTCGCGGGCTCGTCGTCATCCTCCCACGGCAGGCTGGCGATGGGGGTGCCGGCATAGGCGCCCTGCCCGGCCTCTTCCGGCTCGAAGCCCTCCGGCTCCAGCCCCGGCGGCTGGGTTTGCACCATGGCCTCCAACTCGGCGATCTTGCCTTCCAGCAGGGCGCGGCGGGCGGGGCGCGTGTCCTCGGGGGTCCGTTCCCCCGCCCCGTCGGCGGCCTCGGTATTCTCGGCCTCGGCCGCCTCGGCGGCCTCGGGCTGCGCGGCTTCGGGCTCGGCCGGGGCCGGCGTCTCTGACGCCTC
>JBPEXR010000212.1:0-5126 GCA_052031355.1 Paracoccaceae bacterium | reverse complement strand
CGCCCTTTCGCCTTTCCGCAGCGCATTTGCACGCGATACCACGAACGCCCCCGTCTCTCCCGGACCGGCAACCGGCAGCGGCCGTGTTGCGGGCGGGCGCCTCCGGCGGGAGTATTTGGGGCGAGATGAAGGATCCGCCCCGCTTCCGCGCCGCGCCTCGCGGCCTGTCGGGACCCGGGGGAAGCGGGGCTTCACCTCGCACGCCCATCGGCTCTCCAGCCTGTGGCGCGGGGGGATCTTCGCCCCGGCAGGGTTAACGGCGCGTTACCGCCCCGCTTCATCTCGCCGGAAATACTCCACGGGGGTGCGGGGGTGTGAAACCCCCGCCCTGCCCCGACCGACAGGAAAGGACCGCGCATGACGATCAAGCTGCATTGCTTCGGTGAAAGCGGAAACGCCTACAAGGCGGCGCTGGCGCTTCAGCTTTCGGGCCTGGAATGGGAGCCCGTCTTCGTCGATTTCTTCGGCGGCGCCACCCGCGCGCCGGAGTACCGCGCCCTCAACCCGATGGGCGAGGCGCCGGTGCTGGAGGCAGATGGGCTGCGGCTGACGCAATCGGGCGCGATCCAGCAGTGGGTGACCGACCGGACGGGCAAGTTCGGCGGCAGCGACGCGGACCGCTACGAGGTGCTGCGCTGGGTGCTCTGGGACAACCACAAGCTCAGTTCCGCCGCCGGCATGACGCGCTTCTTGATGAACTTCCTGCCCGAGGAGAAGCGCCCGCAGGAGGTGATCGCCTTCCAGCAGTCGCGGCTGCGCGGCGCCTACAAGGTGCTGGACGCCCATCTCGAGGGGCGCGAGTGGATCGTCGGCGAGGGCGTGACCAACGCCGATCTCAGCTGCTGCGGCTACCTTTATTACCCCGAGCCCTTCGGTTTCGACCGCAAGGACTGGCCCAACATCGATGCCTGGCTGACGCGCCTGTCGCAGCAGCCGGGCTGGAAACACCCCTATGACCTGATGCCCGGCTCGCCAGCCGACCGGGCCTGAACGGAGGACGACATGACCGAGGCATTCATCTATGACGCCGTGCGCACGCCGCGCGGCAAGGGCCGCAAGGACGGATCGCTGCACGAGGTCACCTCGGCGCGACTGTCGGCGGTGACGCTGAACGCGCTGAAGGAACGCAACGACCTGGACGGCCACGCGGTCGAGGACGTGATCTGGGGCAACGCCACGCAGGTGATGGAACAGGGCGGCTGCCTGGCGCGCACCGCGGTGCTGGCCTCCGACCTCGACGAGCGTATTCCCGGCCTGTCGATCAATCGCTTCTGCGCCTCCGGCATGGAAGCGGTGAACCTGGCCGCGAACCAGGTCAAGGGCGGCGCGGGCCGCGGATACATCGCCGGCGGCGTCGAGATGATGAGCCGCGTCGCCATGGGCAGCGACGGCGCCGCCATCGCCGTCGACCCCTCGATCGCGATGGACACCTATTTCGTGCCGCAGGGCATTTCGGCCGACATCATCGCGACCAAGTACGGCATCAGCCGCGACGACGCCGATGCCTACGCCGTGGAAAGCCAGAAGCGCGCCGCCGCGGCCTGGGAGGACGGGCGCTTTGCCAAGTCCATCGTGCCGGTGGCCGACCGCAACGGCCTGCCGATCCTGGAGCGGGACGAATACATGCGCCCGGGCACCGACATGCAGGCGCTGGGGGCGCTGAAACCCTCGTTCAAGGACCAGGGCGAGGTGATGCCCGGCTTCGACGCCGTGGCGCTGCTGAAGTACCCCGAGCTGGAGCGGATCAACCACATCCACCACGCCGGCAACTCCTCGGGCATCGTGGACGGCGCCGCGGGCGTGCTGATCGGCAACAAGGAGTTCGGCGAGGCTTACGGCCTCAAGCCCCGCGCCCGCATCCGCGCCACCGCCAAGATCGGCACCGACCCGACGATCATGCTGACCGGCCCGGTGCCGGCGACGCAGAAGATCCTCGAGGACAGCGGAATGGCGCTGTCGGACATCGACCTGTTCGAGGTGAACGAGGCGTTCTCGGCCGTGGTGCTGCGCTTCATGCAGGCCTTCGACGTCGATCACGACAAGGTCAACGTCAACGGCGGCGCCATCGCCATGGGCCACCCGCTGGGCGCCTCGGGCGCGATCATCATCGGCACCCTGCTGGACGAGCTGGAGCGGACCGGCAAGGGCACCGGGCTGGCGACGCTCTGCGTGGCCTCCGGCATGGGCGCCGCCACGATCATCGAGCGCGTCTGACCCGCCACCGCCTTCGCCGCCCCCCGCGCGGGGGCGGCCCCGACATGCCCTCCCCCGGGAGGCCAAGATCTGGAAGAGTGACATGACCGATTTCACCATGCAGACCGGCGACGACGGTGTCGCCATCATCACCTGGGATTGCCCCGGCAAGACCATGAACGTGCTCAACACCGAGGCGCTGCGGCACCTCGACGGGCTGATCGACGAGGCGCTGGCCGACGATGCGGTGAAGGGCATCGTCATCACCTCCGGCAAGAAGGATTTCGCCGGCGGGATGGACCTGAACGTGCTGGCCAAGATGCGCGACGATGCCGGCGACGAGCCGGCGCGCGGGTTGTTCGAGGGCATCATGCAGATGCACGGCGCCCTGCGGAAGATCGAGCGCGCCGGCATGGACCCCAAGACCAACAAGGGCGGCAAGCCGATCGCCGCCGCCCTGCCCGGCACCGCCGTGGGCATCGGCCTGGAGCTGCCGCTGGCCACGCACCGCATCTTCGCCGCCGACAATCCCAAGGCCAAGATCGGCCTGCCGGAGATCATGGTCGGCATCTTCCCCGGCGCTGGCGGCACCACGCGCCTGGCGCGCAAGCTGGGCGCCATGAACGCCGCGCCCTTCCTGCTGGAAGGCAAGATGGTCGACCCCAGGAAGGCCAAGTCGGCCGGCATCATCGACGAGGTGGTCGAGGACCCGCTGGCGGCGGCGCGCGAATGGGTGCTGGGCGCCAAGGACGCGGACCTGGTCAAGCCCTGGGACGCCAAGGGCTACAAGATGCCCGGCGGCGCGCCCTACCACCCGGCCGGTTTCATGACCTTCGTCGGCGCCAGCGCCATGATCAACGGCAAGACGCAGGGCGTCTACCCGGCGGCCAAGGCGCTGCTCTCGGCGGTCTACGAGGGCGCGCTGGTGCCCTTCGACACGGCGCTGAAGATCGAGGCGCGCTGGTTCACCCACGTGCTGATGAACCCTTCCTCCTCGGCCATGATCCGCTCGCTCTTCCTCAACAAGGAAGCGCTGGAGAAGGGCGCCAACCGCCCCGAGGCGCCGGACCAGCGGGTGCGCAAGCTGGGCGTTCTGGGCGCCGGCATGATGGGCGCGGGCATCGCCCTCGTCTCTGCCCAGGCGGGGATCGAGGTGGTGCTGCTGGACCAGAGCCAGGAGGCCGCCGACAAGGGCAAGGCCTATGCCGAGGCCTTCTTCGACAAGGGCATCAAGCGCGGCAAGATCGACGCCGACAAGAAGGCCGCCCTGCTGGAGAAGATCACCGCGACGACCGATTACGACGCGCTGAAGGGCGCCGACCTGATCATCGAGGCGGTCTTCGAGGACCCGGCGATCAAGGCCGAGGTGACCAAGAAGGTCGAGGCGGTGATCGACGAGGAGTGCATCTTCGCCACCAACACCTCGACCCTGCCGATCACCGAGCTGGCCAAGGCCAGCGCGCGGCCCGAGCAGTTCATCGGCATCCACTTCTTCTCGCCGGTCGAGAAGATGGCCCTGGTCGAGATCATCCGCGGCCGCGAGACCGGCAGCCGCGCGGTGGCCAAGGCGCTGGACTACGTGCGCCAGATCCGCAAGACGCCGATCGTCGTCAACGACGCGCGGTTCTTCTACGCCAACCGCTGCATCATTCCCTACATCAACGAGGGCGTGCGCATGGTGACCGAGGGCGTCGCCCCGGCGCTGATCGAGAACGCGGCCAAGCAGGTCGGCATGCCGCTGGGCCCGCTGCAGCTGGTGGACGAAACCTCGATCGACCTGGGGGTGAAGATCGCCAAGGCGACCAAGGCGGCGATGGGCGATGCCTACCCGGCCGATGCCGCCCCGGTGGATGAGCTGCTGTTCTGGATGGCGGACGAGGGCCGCCTGGGCCGCAAGTCCAACGCCGGCTTCTACGCCTACGACGAGAAGGGCAAGCGCCAGGGCCTGTGGGACGGCCTGGGCCGCAAGTACCCGGTGAAGGACGACCAGCCGGACGTGACCGAGGTGCAGCATCGCCTGCTCTTCGCCCAGGTGCTGGAGGCGGTTCGCGCGCTGGAGGACGGCGTGCTGATGGACATCCGCGAAGGCGATGTCGGCGCCATCCTCGGCTGGGGCTTCGCACCCTGGTCGGGCGGCCCCTTCAGCTGGCTGGACATCATCGGCACGCCCTACGCGGCCGAGCGGTGCGACCAGCTGGCCGAGCGTTTCGGCCCCCGTTTCGCCTGCCCCGAGCTGCTGCGCGAGATGGCGCAGAAGAACCAGAGCTTCTACGGCCGGTTCGGCGGCGAGGCCGAGGCCGCCTAGGCTAGAGCTGCCCTTGCAAGACCCGAAGGGGCGCGCTGCGGCGCGCCCCTTTTCGTTCGCCCCCAACGCCGTCGCCCGGGCCGCATCCCCCGGCATGCGCATTTCTACGGCTTGGCGGCGCCCCCCGGGCGCGGCATGCTGCGCGCGGAAGTCACTAGGGAGGGTGCGATGGGCTGGATGGCCGATGAAACCGGGCTGGAGAAGAACCGCGCGAACTACGTGCCATTGACGCCGCTGTCGCTGCTGCGCCGGGCGGCCAGCCTCTATGCCGGGCGCGAGGCGGTGGTCTATGGCCGCACGCGGCGCAGCTACGCCGAATACGCGGACCGGGTCACGCGGCTGGCCGGGGCGCTGGCGGGCCTCGGGGTGCGGCCCGGCGAGGTGGTGGCGACGCTGCTGCCCAACCTGCCCGCCCAGGCCGAGGCGCATTTCGGCGTGCCCGCCTGCGGCGCGGTCCTCAATACCATCAACACGCGCCTCGACGTGGAGACCGTGCGCTACATCCTGGGCCACGGCGGCGCCAAGGTCCTGCTGGTCGACCCGGCGCTGCTGGAGCTGGCCGAGGCCGCCATCGCGCAGCTCGACGGCCCGGCGCCGCAGATCGTCGAAGTGGCGGACGGGGAGGCCG
>JBPEXR010000211.1:0-3147 GCA_052031355.1 Paracoccaceae bacterium | reverse complement strand
TCCAGGTCGCAGATCTGGCGCGGCGTCAGGTCCCAGGAGGTCAGGTTGCCCGCCTCGACCTTCAGCTTCTGGGCGGACTCGTGGGAGACGTAGAGCTCGGGGATGGGGACGAGGTTGGCGTCTTGCATGGCACTCTCTCGGCAATGGACGGATGCGTTTCGCGGGCGGAAAAGCACGGACGGGCGGCGATCACAAGACGCGCGCGGCGAATTTCCGCGAAAACGGATGGGCTGCCGCAGAATTGCCGCGGGCCGCGACGGCGTTCGCCGGCGCAGGGTGCGGGCGGAACGCCTGTTTCAGGTGGTGTCGCGGGGGGATGGCGGCGGCGCGGCGGTGCGCGGCCGCCGCGCTGCGATCACTCCAGCCCGGCGAGGAATCGCTCGGCGTCCAGCGCGGCCATGCAGCCCATCCCGGCCGATGTCACCGCCTGGCGGTAGACGTGATCGGTCAGATCGCCCGCGGCGAAGACGCCGGGGATCGAGGTTTCGGTCGTGCCGGGCTTCACCTTCACGTAGCCGCCGTTGTGCAGCTCCAGCTGGTCCTTCACCAGCTCGGTCGCCGGGGCGTGGCCGATGGCGACGAAAACGCCCTTGCAGGGGATCTCGCGCGTCTCGCCGGTCTCGACGTGTTTCACGCGCACGCCCTCGACCCCCAGCGGGTTCTCCTGGCCGACCACTTCGTCCAGGACGTGGTGCCACAGGGTTTCGATCTTGGGGTGCTTGAACAGCCGCTCCTGCAGGATCTTCTCGGCGCGCAACTCGTCGCGGCGGTGCACCAGCGTGACCTTGGAGGCGAAGTTGGTCAGGAACAGCGCCTCTTCCACGGCGGTGTTGCCGCCGCCGATCACGACGATCTCCTCGCCCCGGTAGAAGAAGCCGTCGCAGGTGGCGCAGGCGGAGACGCCGAAGCCCTTGAACTTCTCTTCGCTGGGCAGGCCCAGCCACTTGGCGCGGGCCCCGGTCGCCAGGATGACGGCATCGGCGGTATAGGTGTCGCCGCTGTCGCCCTTGGCGGTGAAGGGGCGCTGCGAAAGGTCCAGATCGGTGATGATGTCGCCGATCACCCGGGTGCCCATCGCCTTGGCATGCGCCTCCATGCGGACCATCAGGTCGGGGCCTTGCACCTCGGTGTCGCCGGGCCAGTTCTCCACCTCGGTGGTGGTGGTCAGCTGGCCGCCCGGCTCGATCCCCTGCACCAGGATCGGCTCCAGCATGGCGCGGCTGGCATAGACCCCGGCGGTATAGCCGGCCGGGCCGGACCCGATGATCAGAACCTTGGTGTGATGCGTCTCGGCCATGCCTTGTCCCTTGCCTTGCTGCCAACCCGGGTTCATATAGCCGCCCCCGGATGGCTTCGAAACCCCCGCCGCGCGGGCCGCGCGGAGATTGCGCGCGCCGCCCGGGGAACTTTCGAATGTTGCGTAGTGTTGAAAGAATATTGCGCAGACCATCGCGGCTGATATAAGAAACGCAATCGCTTTCAAGTGAGGATGCCATGCCCGGGACGCGTCTCGACCCGATCGACCGCAAGATTCTGGCCGAACTGCAGGCTGACGGACGCATGACCAACGTCGAGTTGGCGCGCCGCGTCGGCATCTCGGCCCCGCCCTGCCTGCGCCGCGTCCGCGCGCTGGAGGACCAGGGCTTCATCCGCGGCTACCACGCCGAGGTCAACCCGCGCGAGCTTGGCTTCGAGGTGCAGGTCTTCGCCATGGTCGGCCTGCAAAGCCAGGCCGAGGCGGATCTCGCCGCCTTCGAGGAGCGGTGCCGCAACTGGCCGCTGGTGCGCGAGTGTCACATGCTGAATGGCGAGGTTGATTTCATCCTCAAGTGCGTGGCGCCGGACCTCTCGACCTTCCAGAGCTTCCTGACGGCCGAGCTGACCTCGGCCGAGAATGTCGCCAGCGTGAAGACCTCCCTGGTCATTCGCGGCGCCAAGGACGAGCCGGGCGTGCCCTTCGACGTTCTGGAAGAGCGGCTGAGCCAGACGCCGTAGCCGGCCCTTAGCCGCTGACACGGGAAACGAAACGCCCGCCGCGGCATTGCCGGGCGGGCGTCGGTCGTTTCGGGGTGGCCGCGCGGTCCGTCGGCGCGTCAGGCCAGCATGGGGCGGCTTTCGCGGCGCGGGTGGCGCAGCGGGCCGAAGTCCTGCAGGTGGCCGATATGCGGGAACATGCCCAGGAAATGCGCGCGCATCTGCTCGCCCATCGCCTCGGCCGCGAGGGGGCCGGGGTGGTAGCTTTCGACCTCCAGCCCCGCCGCAAGGATCGTCGCGTGTCGGCGCAGCGCCAGGTGGTAGAGGCGCACGGGCCCCGGCGGCGTCACCTCGATGATGCTGGTGCCGTCGGTCATGTCGCGCAGGGGGGTGTAGAGCTTGCCGTCCTCGCCCTCGGCGGCGCCCGGGGCGCTGCGCAGCATCCGCGCGGCGGGCCCGGCCAGAAGGTCGGGCATCGGGCGGCTCATCCCGAAGGCGTCGGCGCTGACGCGGGTCAGGTGGCGCATCTCCTCGGACTGGCCGGCGGCGCGCGGCAGCAGCATGGTCGAGCCGATCCAGACCACCGTCTGCGGCTCGCCGTCCGCGGTGATCAGCCGGTCGCCGGGCGCCAGGTCCTCGACCGCGACGGGGCCGGCCTCGGTGGCGATCAGCGTACCATGCGCGAAGGCCGAGGTCGCCTGTTCGAACAGCGGCGCGGCGGGGGCGATGTGATGGGTCAACCCGGCGTTGCCGTCGGCCATCAGGAAGGCGATCTCGTACTTGCGCATCAGCGAGACGCGGCGCGGGGCGGCAGGGGCCTCGGGCGCCTTGGCCGCCGGCTGCCGGGCGGGCGCGGCGCGCGGCACCTCGGGCGGTGCGACGGGTGCGACGGGTGCGACGGGTGCGACAGGCGCCCCGGGGGCGCCGGGCGCCAGCGAAACCTTCGCGCCGCTGCGCCCGGACCGCGGCACGGCCGCGCCTTGCGGGGCGGGCGCCAGGCTGCGCGCGCGGCGTGCGGCGGGGCCGACCACGCCGGTCAGCGGGGGAACCTGGTCCGGTCTGGAGAAGTGAGAGGCCATGCGGCAGCTCCTGTCAGAAACGCGGGACCGGACCTTCAGGCGCGGCGGGCGGCAGCGGCCTTGGGGGCGGTCTTTGCCGGGGCGGCGGGGGCGG
>JBPEXR010000210.1:0-1606 GCA_052031355.1 Paracoccaceae bacterium | reverse complement strand
GCGCCGTTGGGCCCCAGGATCACGCTGATCCCGCCGGGCGCGAGTTGCAGGTGGTCGAGCGCCAGCAGCACCCGCCCGCCGGCGCTGTAGCGCAGCCCTTCCACCCGCAGCCCGCGCGGCGCATGTCCCGGGCCGGGACCGGGGCCGCCGGGCGCTTGGGCCCCGTCCCGCACTTCAGCGGGGGTGCCGCCGCCCGCCTCGGCCCGGTCCGGTTGCGGGGCGCCGCGGGCGTGGAACAGCGCGGCGCTATGCATGGGCCATCCGCCGCGCCGAGAGCCCCATGACCGCGGTGATCGCGTTCACGCCCACCGCCAGCGCCACCAGCACCACCCCGAGGGCCAGCGCCAGCGCCAGGTTCCCTTTCGAGGTTTCCAGCGCGATCGTCGTCGTCATCACCCGCGTCACGTGGTTGATGTTGCCGCCGACGATCAGAACCGCGCCGACCTCCGCGATGGCGCGGCCGAAGCCGGCCAGGAGCGCTGTCAGCAGCGCATGGCGCCCGTCCCACAGCAGCACCGGCACCGCCGCCAGGCGCCCTACCCCGAGGCTGCGCAGCTGTTCGGCATACTCCACCTCCAGCCCCTCGACGGTCTGGCGCGTCAGCGCGGCGACGATGGGGGTGACCAGGATGAACTGCGCCAGGATCATCGCCGCCGGGGTGTAGAGAAGCTGCAGCACCCCCAACGGCCCCGAGGCCGAGAGGGAGAGGTAGACCAGCAGCCCCACCACCACCGGCGGCAGTCCCATCAGCGCGTTCAGCAGAACGATGGCGGCGCCCCGCCCGGGAAAGCGCGTGACCGCCAGAAGCGCGCCCAGCGGCAGGCCCACGAGGGCCGCCAGCGCCACCGCGGACAGCGACACTTTCAGCGACAGAAGAACGATGGCCCAAAGCGCGGGATCGCCCGACAGGATCAGGCCAAGCGCGGCCCCAAGACTATCTGCGAAGCCCTGCATCACCTTGGCGACACTCCCGAAAATACGCCCGGAGGGCAAGTCTTGCAGCGCGCAGGGGCAAAGTCCATGGGGCAAAGTCCATAGCGCTGCGCGGCCCCCTAGTCCGGCGTGCCATGGACGGCGATCTGGTCCAGCGCCGCGGCGTCCGGCTCGATGAAGCGGAACTGCTCGCGCACGCCGGCCTCCGACAGGCTGCGGTGCACGGTCAGAAGGGTGTTGGGCGCGTGATCGGCGCAAAGATCGGCCATATGCGCGATCTCGGCGCGGGCGACGCCGCGGGCCGTCGCCTCGTCCGGGGCGCCGTAAATCTCCACGAAATGCCGCGCGAGGCCCTCCTCCAGCGCTTCCCGCTCGGAGGGCTCGATCGCGGTGACGGCGACGAAGGTGACCCGGCCGAAGGTCTCCAGCCCCAGCCAGCCGTTGGCGAAGGCCTGCCGCGCCTTGCCTTCGAGGTCGGCCTCGGTCCAGTTGGAAAACTCGAACCCGCCGGAGATCGCCCATTCGCCGGTGCGCGCGGCGTTGTAGTAGACCCGGCGGTCGGATTCGTCGAAGTGGATGGCGCGGGCCAGCATCATGCGGCGTCTCCCAAGGTGTGAAGCGGCAGCGCGCGGGTCTCGGACCCCTGGCGCAGCAGCAGGCCGAAATCCTCGTC
>JBPEXR010000021.1:0-5751 GCA_052031355.1 Paracoccaceae bacterium | reverse complement strand
TTGGAGCGCGGGAAGGGCGTGATGTTCCCGTTCGAGCCATGCAGCGTGTTGCAATCGAAGAAGATCAGCGTGCCGGCGGGGCCGGTCGCACAGTCGAGGCCGTGGCTCGACACCATCGATTCCAGCACCTCGTGCGAGGGCACGCCGATCTCCTGACGCTTCAGCGAGGACTTGTGGTTGTCCTCCGGCGTCTCGCCCTGGCAGGCGACGAAGCTGTTCTGCGAGCCGGGGATCAGCATCAGCGGGCCGTTCAGCTCGCTGTTGTCGGTCAGCAGCAGGGAGGCGGAGACGGCGCGCATGCGCGGCATGCCGTCCTCGGCGTGCCAGGTCTCGAAATCGGAATGCCAGTAGAACTCCTTGCCGGTGAAGCCCGGCTTGTAGTTCAGCCGCGACTGGTGGACGTAGACATCATCGCCCAGCAGGAAGCTGGCGACGCCAGCCAGACGCGCATCGCGGGCCACGCGGTCGAAGATGTCGCTGTGCTCGTCGAGGCGGAAGATGGTGCGCACGGCGTCCGATTCCGGCTCGGTGATCAGGTCTTCGCGGCGGATGGCGCTGCTGTCCTCGCGCAGGGCACGGCTGGTCTCGATCAGCTTGGAGACTTCCTCGGACGAAAAGACGTTGTTCATCACGAGGTAGCCCTTCTCGCGGTAATGCTCGGCATCCTCGCGGCTGATGGGGGCGCTTTCATCCCATTCGGAGTAGAGAACCGGATCCTGGCGCGGCAGGATCTTCTCCCCATCGGGCAGACGGGTGGGGTAGACGTCCGACTGGGCGAATTCGTTCTGATGACTCCTGATATTCATAACTTACTCCTTATACACAATCGCCTGGGGTGGGCGGACGGTGCTGTACACGTGAATGGATATGTCCCCCCAACGCTGCGTCGAAGGGGCAGTTCCAAACCCGCGGGGGGCCTGCGGATAACGAAAATGAGACCGCACGCGTGCCCCCCCGGGGGTACAGGCGTGCTGCGCCCGGCGCCGCGCGGCCTAGCCCGCGGCGCGTTCCCCGAAGATGGCAGAGCCGACGCGCACATGGGTGGCGCCCAGCGCCACGGCGCGTTCGAAGTCGCCGCTCATGCCCATGGAAAGGCCCGACAGGCCGTTGCGCGCCGCGATCTTGGCCAACAGCGCGAAATGCAGGGCGGCTTCCTCGTCGACGGGGGGAATGCACATCAGGCCGCGCAGGGGCAGGTCCAGCCCCCGGCATTCGGCGATGAAGGCGTCCGCCTCCTCGGGCAGAACCCCCGCCTTCTGCTCTTCCGCGCCGGTGTTTACCTGGATGAAAAGCTCGGGGCAATGCCCCAGCTCCTGCGCCAACCGCGCCAGGGTGCGCGCCAGCTTCGGGCGGTCGACCGAATGGATCGCCTGGGCCAGTTCCATCGCCTGGCGGGCCTTGTTGGTCTGCAGCGGGCCGATGATGTGCAGATCGACGCCGTCGTAGCGCTCGCGCAAGGCCGGCCAGCGGCCGGCGGCCTCCTGCACGCGGTTCTCGCCGAAGCAGCGGTGACCCTCGTCCAGCACGGCGGTGATGCGGTCCTCGGGCTGCTTCTTGCTGACGGCGATCAGCGTCACGTCACCCGGCGCGCGCCCGGCGTCGCGGGCGGCCTTGTCGATCCGTGCCTGAATGTCTGCCAGCGGCATCGCGCCCTCCCCTGCAATTGGTGGTGCAAGGAATAGCAAGCACGGCGCAAAAGAAAAGGGCAGGCCCGAGGCCTGCCCTTCCCTAGGTGATGTTCGCTTCTGGATCAGAAGTTGAACAGAACACCGAAGTCGGCCATCGTGGTCTCGGCCGGGGTCTGAACGACACCGCCGCGCAGCGATGCGCCGCCGCCCAGGTCGTGCGACATGCCGAGGCCGTATGCGGTGCCGGCATCTTCTTCGTCGTTGACGAAAGCGGACACGGTGGTCGCTGCGCCAACTTCGAAGTCGGCGCCGATGCCGTACTTGGTGGTCTCGTTCACTTCAGCAGCCGAGAAGGTCACGTTGGCCACGCCGAAGTCACCCTGCACGATGGCGGTGATCATGTCTTCAGCGTCGACCGAGGATTCCTGGTAGCCCAGCGACACGGTGAAGTTGTTGTAGTCGAACGAACCGGTGACTGCGGTACGCTCCGGTGCGGAGCCGCTGTCTTCGGCGCTGTGCGACGCGACGAGGTTGAAGCCACCCATGCCGTAGGCAACGCGAACGCCGTTCACGCCTGCGCCGGTCGAGGAGTAGCCGTCAAAGCCCCAGAAGCCGTTGGTCACGGTGTTGGCGACAACGTTGTAGTAGCCCAGGCCGGTCAGACCCAGCGACTGGTTGTACATGCCTGCCTGGCTGTCGATCGCGCCGGCGATGTTGCCAACCTGCACGTTCAGGCCGCCTGCGGTCATGCCGAAGTTCGCGCCGTTCAGGCCAGCCGCGCTAGCGGAGCCGTCAGCGTTGTCGTCGGCCTGGATGCGGACGCGAGCGTTGAAGGACAGGCCGTTGTCGGCTTCGGTGGTGCCGTCGATGTTCAGGCGGAAGCGGCTTTCGATGAAGGTCTCATCGGCGGCGTCTTCCACGTACATCACACCAACGCGGCCGTAGCCGCCGAACGAAACGTCTGCAGCTGCGACGCCGGCGGTGGCGACGAGTGCAGTCGTTGCGAAGAGAATCTTTTTCATTGATCTTCCCTCGGGTTTCTCATTCATGCGCCCCAACTCGGAGAATCCAAACTGGGTATGCCCGCTTCTCTCGCTCTTTTGGGGCCCACTTGGCAAGCGCGCCCCGAGGGGCTGTCGCAAAGTGGCCAGAATTGGTGCAGCTTTGCCACACCACACTGACCGGGCTGGCTTTTCCGGCCGCGGGCATGGCTGCGGGGCCTTCGGGGATTGGGGAAAATCCTTGCCCGTCCGGGGGCTGTTCGCTACCACGGGCTAGGTTGAAACGGGCGGATATTCATCATGCGCAGGGCATCGACGGTGAAATTTGTGGCGGCATTCGGGCTTGCGGCGGTACTGGCCGGCTGCGGCGGCGGCGGCGCCCGCACGCTGCCGGGCGATGCGCCCGGCCTCGACACCGCGCACCCCGAATACCTGGGGCCGAACCGCCAGACCATCTGGGACATCTTCCGCCCGCGCCGCACGGAAAACACCGTGCAGGTGAACAAGTACATCTGGAACGCCGCGCTTGAGGTGCTGAACTTCCTGCCGGTGCAAAGCATCGATCCCTTCACCGGTGTCATCTCCACCGGCTACGGCACCCCGCCGGGCGGCGGGCGGCCCTACCGCGCCACCGTCTACGTCTCGGACCCGGCGCTGGAAGCGCGCTCGCTGAAGGTGGCGCTGCAAAGCCAGAGCGGCCCGGTGGCGGCGGCGACCCAGCGCGCGGTGGAAGACGCGATCCTGGCGCGCGCGCGCCAGCTGCGCGCTGCCGCCGGCCGGTTCTGACGCCGAACGCGAAGGCCAAAGCCGCGCGCCGCGCCTAGGGCAGCGGCGGGCGCGGCTCCAGCGCGGCCAACTCCTCGACAAAGGCCAGTTGCGCGGGCAGGCAGACCTTTTGCAGATCGTATCCGCGCACCACGGTGTCGCGCGCCGCGGCGCCCAGGCGCCGGGCCAGCTCCGGCCCGTCGATCACCGCGTCGATCGCCGCCAGAAGCGCGGCGCGGTCGAAGAAATCCACCAGCAGGCCGTTCTCGCCGTCGCGAATCGCCTCGCGCACCGGGGCGGTGTCGCTGGCGACGATCGGCGCGCCCAGGCTCATCGCCTCCAGCAGCGACCAAGAGAGGACGAAGGGGTAGGTCAGATAGACATGGGCCGAGGTGACCTGCAGCAGCGCCTGGAAGTCGCCATAGGGCAGCCGGCCCGTGAAATGCACGCGTTCCCAGTCGCTTGGCGGGATGTCGCCGGAGACCTCGTCGATAAAGCGCTGTTTCCAGGTGCCACGTTCGGGCGGCGGGCCGTAGCTGACATCGTCGCCGCCGACGATCACCACCTGCGCCCGCGGCCGGCGGCGCAGAAGCTCTGGCAGGGCGCGCATGAAGACGTGGTAGCCGCGCAGGGGCTCGAGGTTGCGGTTGACGAAGCTGATGACCTCGTCTTCGCAGCGCAGCTCCGGCCCGCCCTCGAGCCGCAGCACCGCACCGGGGTCAGGGCGCAGCGCGCTTGTGTCGATCCCGTCGTGAATGACGCGCATCCGGTCCTGCCAGGCGGGCGGGAAGGTCTGGGCCTGGAACCGCGTCGGGCTGAGGGCCAGATCGCAGATCTCCTCGTGCAGGCGGTTGTTGACGTTGCGCAGCCGCAGGCGCAGCGCATCGCGCCCCGGGGCGGGGGGATCGAACTCCGGATCGAAGCCGGAATAGGGGTATTCGGGGCGGTAGTGAAACTCGGCGTAAAGCCCCAGCCGCGCCTCGGGCCAGACGTCCTTGAGGAACATCGGCTCGCCCCAGCCGTGGTGCGCCAGGATGACCCGCGGCATGAACCCCTTGGCGCGTAGCCGCAGGGCTGCGGCGTGGCAGCAATCGGCCCGCACCACCTTGGATTCGAGATCGGCCAGCCAGGGATGAATTTCGCGCGATGACCCGCGGTTGAGGGTGTAGGGCACCAGCTGCACCCCCTGCCAGCGCCCCGGTGACTGCGCGCGCGGCGTCAGCGCGACGACGCGGTGGCCGCGGCGCGCCAGCTCGGGCGCCAGGTGCTTGTACTGGCCCGGAAAATTCTGGTGGATGATCAGGATGTCCATGCCCTGCGCCGCGCCCCTGCAAGCTGCCCGGCCCCCTTTCTGGCACGGCCCGCCGCATTGGCCAAGCGCGCCGCCGCCCCGCGGGCCCGCACGCAGGGGCCGCTCCCTCTGGACGCAAGCGGCGCATGGGCCTATCACCGCAGCGCAGAAAGCAGCACGAGGATGACATGGCCCGTTACACCCCCGCCGAGATCGAGAAGCGCTGGCAAGAGGCCTGGGACCTTGCCGAAACCTTCCGCGCGCGGCGCGATGCGACGCGGCCGAAGTACTACGTGCTGGAGATGTTCCCCTACCCCTCGGGCCGCATCCACATGGGCCACGTGCGCAACTACACGATGGGCGACGTGGTGGCGCGCTACAAGAAATCCACCGGCCACAACGTGCTGCACCCGATGGGCTGGGACGCCTTCGGCATGCCGGCCGAAAACGCGGCCATGGCCTCGGGCGGGCATCCGAAGACCTGGACCTACAACAACATCGCCGACATGCGCGGCCAGATGAAGCCGCTGGGCCTGTCGATCGACTGGAGCCGCGAGTTTGCCACCTGCGATCCGGAATACTACGGCCAGCAGCAGGCGCTGTTCCTCGACTTCCTGGAGAAGGGCCTGGTCTACCGCAAGAACGCCGTGGTCAACTGGGACCCGGTGGACATGACCGTGCTGGCCAACGAGCAGGTCGAGAACGGCCGCGGCTGGCGCTCCGGCGCGCTGGTCGAGCGGCGCGAGCTGACCCAGTGGTTCTTCCGCATCTCGGACCATTCGGAGGAGCTGCTCTCCGCCCTCGACGGGCTGGACAACTGGCCGGCCAAGGTCAAGCTGATGCAGGCCAACTGGATCGGCAAGAGCCGCGGCCTGCAGTTCGCCTTCTCCACCGTCGATGCGCCCGACGGCTTCGACCGGGTCGAGGTCTACACCACCCGCCCCGACACGCTGCTGGGCGCCAGTTTCGTCGGCATCTCGCCCGATCACCCGCTGGCGCGCCACCTTGAGAAGTCGGACGAGAAGATCGCCGCCTTCAACGCCGAATGCCGCCGCATGGGCACCTC
>JBPEXR010000209.1:0-7467 GCA_052031355.1 Paracoccaceae bacterium | reverse complement strand
GCCCAGCGGCGCCAACCCTTCCAGCAACTGCCGCGGCGCACCCGGTCGAAGCGCGTATCGGCATTGCTGGGGTCCTCGCACCAGGCCACCCCCGCGGCGCGCAGCACCTCGCGCAGCTCGGCGCGTGTCGCCTCCAGCAGCGGGCGCAGCCAGAGGAGCCCCGCCTCCCGCCGTGCCGGGGCCATGCCCGACAGCCCTTCCAGGCCCGAGCCGCGGGCGAGGCGCAGCAGCAGGGTTTCCGCCTGATCGTCGCGCGTATGGCCCAGCAGCACCGCGCCCAGTCCGGCCTCTGCCGCCCAGCCGGCGATCAGGCGCTGCCGGGCGGCGCGGGCGGCGGCCTGCAGGTTGCCGCGGCCATCCCAGCCGTCCCACCGGCGGGTCTGGTGCTCGATGCCCAGCGCGGCGGCGGCGCGGGCGACCTGTGCGGCCTCGTCCGCGGCCTCGGGGCGCAGGCCGTGATCGATGGTGATCGCGTGCAATTGCGGCGGGTCCGCCTGCGCCGCGGCCCAGCATGCGGTCAGCACCATCAGGGCCATGGAATCGCCACCCCCCGAAACGGCCAGGCCGATCCGGGGGGGCATGTCGCGCAGGTGCTGCTGCAGCGCGGCCTCCAGCCGCGCGGCGGGGGTCATTGGCAGGACAGCTCCGCCCGGGCGGTCGCGGCCTCGGCCACGAAGGGCGAGCTGGGATAGCGCACCTCGACCTGCCCCAGCGTCTGGCAGCCGGCCTCGACCTGGCCGAGCCGGCCCAGCGACCGGCCGAGGCGGAACAGCGCCTCGGGGGCGATCTGCGCCTCCGGGTAGCCGGAGAAAGCGTCGAGATAGGCGCGCGCCGCGGCTTTCTGATCGCCCGCCTGCTCCAGCGCCTTGCCGCGGCCCAGAAGGGCCTGAGGCTCCAGCGGCGAGCCGGGATAGGTCTCGCGGAACTGCTGGAAAAGGGTAGCGGCGCGGTCGGCCTCGCCCGCTTCCAGGGCTGCGGCTGCGGCGTCGAAATCCGCCCGCTCGCCCACCGCCAGCTGCACGCCGCCGGTGTCGGGCAGCGTCGCATTGCCGCCCGCGGTGCCGGAGGTGCCCTGCCCCGTCTGACCTGTCTGGCCCGTTTGGCCGGCGGTGCCGCCGGTGGCGCCATCCGCCGGGGCCAGGGCCTGCCCGCCCGTCGCGCCCTCGCCGGCGCCCGGCGCCGGCAGACCGCCCAGGGTCGAGGTTTCAGAAAGCTGGCTGACGTCGCCGCCCTCCAGCTCCACCAGCCGGAATTCCAGATCGCCGATGCGGTTGGTCCCGTCCTCGACGATCCGCTCGACGCGGTGCGTCAGCTCCTCGGTGTCCGAGGTCAGGCGCTGCAGCTCCGCCTCGATGGCGTTCAGCCGGTCGAGGGGGGTGGCGCCGCCGGTGCTCATGCTCGGCCCGCCGGTGGTCGAAAGCTCGCGCTTGAGGCGCTGGATCTCGACGTTCAGCACCGTCAGGTCCTGGCGGATGTCGGCCAGGGTGCGGTCGCGGTCCTGCGCCCAGGCGGGGGCCAGGGCGCCGGGCGCGCCCAGCACCAGGGCCAGTGCCAGGATGACGCGGGGCGCGAAACGGGGGGCGGGTCCGGGCCGCATCAGCGCCTCCCTCAGCTGGTCAGGCCGCCGGCGACCACGGTCACGGCGCGCCGGTTCTTGGCATAGCACGCCTCGGCGCTGCAGATCTCGATCGGGCGCTCCTTGCCGTAGCTGACGGTCTTGAGGCGCGCATCCGAGACGCCGCGGCTGACCAGGTATTCGCGCACCGAGTTGGCGCGGCGCGAGCCGAGGGCGAGGTTGTATTCCCGCGTGCCCTGTTCGTCGGCGTGCCCCTCGATGGTGGCGAGGTATTCGGGATTGTCGATCAGCCACTGCGCCTGGCGGTCGAGCGTCGCCTGCGCTTCGGGCGTCAGCGTGTACTGGTCGACGAGGAACAGCACCCGGTCGCCGATCGCCTGCTGGAAGAAGGCGGGCGAGCGCGGATCGGCGGCCACCCCGGCCCCGGCGCCCATGCCGGCCCCGCCGGCGCCCGCGCCAGGAAGCCCCGCGGCACTGTCGGTGCCGGCGCCGAACCGGCCGCCGCTGGTGCAGGCGCCCAGCGCCACGGCCGCCACGAGCATCATCGCCTTGCTAGTCGTTTTCATGTCCCTACCCCTTGTCCCTTGGGTCCCATGGCCCCTTCGGGCCGATTGCTATCATATTGCGCCGGCCGGGGGAACGCGCCCCCGCCCGGCGGTCTTCTTTCCCGCCTCAGTCCTGAAGCGGCCCCCAGGAGGGGTCGGAGGCCCCGCCCGGTGTCGGCACGCGCTTGAGGTTGCGCCCCGAGATATCGACCGAGTAGAGCGAGGCCGACCCGCTGGCCCCCTGGGTCTCGCGGGTGAACATGATCACCCGCCCGTTCGGGGCCCAGGTCGGCCCCTCGTCCAGGAAGGAGGCGGTCAGCAGGCGCTCCTCGGAGCCGTCGGTGCGCATCACGCCGATGTGGAAGCGCCCCTTGTGCTGCTTGGTAAAGGCGATCATGTCGCCGCGCGGCGACCAGACCGGGGTGCCATAGCGCCCCTCGCCGAAGCTGATGCGCCGCGCCTCGCCGCCGCCGATGGGCATGATGTACAGCTGCTGGCTGCCCGAGCGGTCGCTTTCGAAGACGATGCTCTGCCCGTCGGGGCTGAAGCTGGGCGCCGTCTCGATCGAGGGGGCCGAGGTCAGCTGCCGCGATTCGCCGGTGGCGATGTCCATGCGGAAGATGTCGGTGTTCCCGCCCTGCGTCAGCGAATAGACGATGGTCCGCCCGTCCGGCCCGAAGCGCGGCGAGAAGGCCATGGTGCCCGGCTGCGTCGGCAGCACGTTGCGCGTGACCGAGCCGACGTCGAGGACGTAGATCCGCGGGCTGCCGCTTTCGTAGCTGGTGTAGAGCACCCGGTCCCCACGCGGCGAAAAGCGCGGCGCCAGCACGATGGAGCCGCTGTCGGTCAGGTACTGCACGTTGGCGCCGTCGTAATCCATGATCGCCAGCCGCTTCCGGCGGTCGTTCTTGGGCCCGCTTTCGGCGACGAAGACGACGCGGCTGTCGAAGTAACCGCCCTCGCCGGTGATGCGGCTGTAGACGGCATCGGCCACCTTGTGCGCCATGCGCCGCCAGCCCGCCTCGGTCCCCGAGAACTGCAGCCCCGAGCCCAGCTCGGTCCCGGCAAAGACATCGTAGACGCGGAACTTCACGGTGATGCGGTCGCCCTGCTTGGAGACCGCGCCGGTGACCAGCGCCTGCGCGTTGATCGCCTTCCAGTCGGAGAATTGCACCGGCGAGGCGAAGGAGGTGATCTGGCTGATGTAGGCCTCTTTCGGCACCTCGCGGAACAGGCCCGTGCCGGCCAGGTCGGAGGCGACGACCCGGGCCAGCTGCGCGCCCCAGTCGCGCGCCTCGGCGTTCTCGGCGACGAAGTCGGGAACGGCGAAGGGCAAGGGTTCGATCACGCCTTCGGTGATCTCGATCCGCAGCGGGCCGGAACGCTCCTGCGCGGTGGCCGGCAGGGCCAGCGCCACCAGCGCCAGCATTAGAACCGCAAGACGTTTCATCATCGCTGCCTCATCCTTTCGGGGTTGAAGGTCATCTCGATCTCGCGCCACTGGTCATACTTTTCGGCCGGAAGGTCGTAGCCGCCCTTCTGGCAGCGCAGAACCGCGCGGCGGGCCGCCTGGAAGGCGGTCTCGGTGGCGCCGGCGTCCCCGCCCTCGGAGGAGATAAGGCGCAGGCTGCCCGGAACCACCTTGCCGGTCCGGTCCATCGACATGGCCAGCGTCACGGTGACATCGGCGGCGCGGCTGCCCACGTCGACCACCCAGCATTCCTGCACCGCGACGCGCAGGCCCTCGCGCTCGCCCGCGGTCAGCGGCGGGCCGGCGGGCGCCGGCGCGGCGGCGGGCCCGGGATCGCCGGTCTGCCCGCCGCCCAGCGCCTCGGCCAATGCCGCGTTGACCGCGTCGGCGGGCACGCTGGGCGCCTCCGCCGCGCGCGGCGTCTCGGGCGCGGGAGCCGGATCGGGGGCCGGGTTGGCGGTTGGCGCGGGATCGGGGGTGCGTTCGGCGCGCTGCGGTGCGGGGCGCGCCGGGCGGGTGCGCGGGCGCGGACTGGCGTCGGGGGCGCGCGGGCGCTCCTCGGCCTCGGTCACGATCTCGGTCGTCGCGGCCTCGGGGGCGGTCTGCTCGCGCGGGGTCTCGACGGGCACCTCGGGCGCCGGGTCGGGCGCGGGCGCGGCCTGCTGCTGCACCTCGTTGTCCACCGTCGCCTCGGGCGGCGGCGGCGCGACGGGGCGCGGCGCCACGCGGTCGGCCGGGCGGGCCGCCGGGCGCGGCGCCTCGCGTGGCAGCAGCAGGGCGGTCTCCTCGGGCGGGGCGGCGCCGGGGGCCTCCAGCGCGGGGGCTTCCTCGGCCACCTCGGCCTGGGGGGTGCTGCGCGGATCGGGTGCCTCGGGGGCGGGATCGGCCTCGAGCTGCGGCGCGGGCTCCGGCACCTCGGGGGCGGCGACGGGGGCCTCCGGCGCCGGGCGCGGCTGCGGCGGGGTTGCCGGGGTCTGCGGCGCCTCCGGCCCGGTCACCGTCTCGGCGCGTTCCGGGGCGGTGTCGGGCGCGGTCATCTGGGCGAACTCCTCGGCCGAGACGATCGACACGTCGGTGGTCTGGAAGGGCAGCGGCTCGGCGGTGAAGACGGGGGCCAGCAACAGCCAGCCGATCAGCCCCAGGTGGCCGGCGCCGGAGATATAATGGCCGACGTGCATCGCGCCGTCAGTCCCCCGCGCCGCTGGCCCCGGGTGCCGCGCCGTCCATGCCCGGCCCGCCGATGTCGGTCACCAGGCCGATGTTGGAAAAGCCGCCCGCGTTCAGCGCGCCCATGACCTGCACGACCCGCTCGTAGGGGATCGCCCCGTCGGCGCGCAGGAAGACGCGCTGGCCCTCGCGCTCGGCCGCGATGGCGCGCAGCTTGGGCAGCAGTTCCTCGGGCGTGACCTCGGTATTCTGGATGGCGATCGCGCCCTCGGCCGTCAGGGTCACCGTCAGCGGCTCCTCCTGGTCGGTGGGCAGCGCGTTGGCGGCGGTCTTGGGCAGTTCCACCGGCACGCCCACGGTCAGCAGGGGCGCGGCGACCATGAAGATGATCAGCAGCACCAGCATCACGTCCACGAAGGGCGTGACGTTGATCTCGGCCATCGGCTGGGCCCGGCTGCGACGCCGCCCCCGGCCCCCGGCCGCCTTCTTGCGCATGACACCCGCGCCCATGACCTAGCTGTCCAATTGCCGCGAAAGGATGGTGTGGAACTCGTCCGCGAAGGCCTCGTAGCCGCCCAGGATGCGGTCGCTGTCCGCCGAAAGCTTGTTGTAGAAGATCACCGCCGGGATGGCCGCCAGAAGACCCAGGCCGGTGGCCAGAAGCGCCTCGGCGATGCCGGGGGCCACGACGGCCAGGTTGGTGTTCTGCTGCTCGGCGATCTCGACGAAGGCGTTCATGATGCCCCAGACGGTGCCGAAAAGGCCCACGAAGGGCGCCGTGGAGCCGACCGTCGCCAGCACCGGCAGCCCCTTCTGCAGGGCCTCGGCCTCCTTGGCGATGGCGACATCCATCGAGCGGTCGATGCGCGCCTGCGCCCCGGCGATCAGCCCGCCGTCGTCGCGGTGCGAGCGGCGCCATTCCAGCATGCCGGCGACGAAGACACGCTCGGCCCGGCCCTTGGGGTCGGTGCCGATCCGGTCGAACAGCTCGTCCAGCGGCTTGCCGGACCAGAAGGCACGGTCGAAGCGCGCGGCCTCGGCCCGGGCGGCGCGGTAGGTGATGAGCTTTTGAATGATGATCGACCAGGCCCAGAAAGAGGCGACGATCAGCAGGATCATCACCAGCTTCACGGTGATCGTTGCGCGTGCGAAAAGCGCCCACATGGAGAAATCAATCTCCTGCGCCAGGGCGAGGGTCTCTGTTTCCATAGGCTGCCTGCTCAATATTGGCCTGTTGCGGCTCTTCTATCGGAACAAATAGACGATTTCACCGGCCAAGACCAACACAAAGCCGCGATGGGGCGCCGCTTGCCGGTTCTAATGAAGCAGCAGGCGGATATTTGCCGGAAGACGGACCGGGTGCCCGGTCTCGGAGAGGGCGACCAGCGTCACCTCGGCCGAGAAGAGCACCTCGCCCGCGCGCTCGACCTCCTGGCGCAGCACGATCCGCGCGCCGGTCACCTGCACCGGCTCTGTCGTGACGGTCAGATCGTCGTCGAAACGCGCCGGCGCGCGGTAGTCGGCCTCCAGCCGCTTGACGGCGAAGACGACCCCCTCGCGCGCCTTCAGGTCGCGCTGGTCGATGCCCAGCCCGCGCACCCATTCGGTGCGGCCGCGTTCGATGAACTTCAGGTAGTTGGCATAATAGACGATGCCGGCAAGATCGGTGTCTTCGTAGTAGACGTGCACGGGCAGGCGATGGGTCATTTCAGCAGCTCCAGGCGGGCCGAGAGGCGCAGCGCATGCGCCGGATCGCGCGCGGCGCTCGGCATGACGGGATCGTAGGCGGCGCGCACCAGGGCGCCGATCTCGGGGCGCAGGATCACCGCGCCGCCCTCGGTCCGCGCCAGGGGCGAGCGTTCGGTGAAGGCCGCGTCGCCCCACAGCAGGATGGATTGCACCACCTGCCCCAGCGCCAGCACCTCGGCCGGCATGGCGGATAGCGCCTCGTCCATGCGCAGGAAGACGAAGGCGGCGCGGATCGCCCCCTCGCCGTCGAAGCGGAACAGGCGGTACTGGTTGGCGCCGGCCTCCTGCAGCCGGGGGACCAGGCGATCCAGCTCCGGCACCAGGCGGCCAAGGTCGGGGACCTCCAGCAGCTCCTCCCAGTCGCGGAAGAAGAAGACCATGAAGTTGCTGCCGAGCTCCGGGTCGGTCTCGGCCATGCGGTGATCGGCCAGGGTGACCACCGCCTCCAGCGCGCCCTTGACGATGCGCAGCGTCTCCTCCTCGACGCCGAAGACCACGGGTGCGATGGGCCGGCCCCAGCGGGCGAAGACATAGCCCTCGGGCCGGGTGAAAAGCGCCTCGATCTGCTGCGGTGTCACGGGCTGGCCTCCCTCGGGCATGCGGCGGACGGGCGGCGGAACCGCCCGCCACCGGACCGAGCCATAGCCGCCCGCGCGCGGCGGCTCAACCCGCGCTGGGTGCGGGCGGAGGGCCGGAGAGGTTCAGTGCGCCGGTGCCAGGGGTGCGCGGGGCCGGCGAGGATGCCCCCAGCCCTCGCGCCCCTGCGGGGTACGTCAGATCAGCCCCGATGGCAGGCGGGCGGGCTCGTATCACCTCATCAGGCGTATCGTGAGGAGGCTGCCGTGCCGGCGAGGCGAAACGGTCTGGTGCGCTGCTGTCGGGAGTGCGCGGCGCCGGCAGGCCGAGGTGCGCCCAGCCCTTGCGCGCCAGCATCGGGCCACACGGAGCGCGTCATAACA
>JBPEXR010000208.1:0-3983 GCA_052031355.1 Paracoccaceae bacterium | reverse complement strand
CTGCGCGCCTTGCGCGGAATCAGCGCAGGTGGCGCTTACAGGCAGATGGCGGAGATGAGGCGGCCGTAATCGGCCTCGCGCCCGTGGGTGGCGCGGCGGTAGGAAAAGAAGCGCTCCGGATCGCCATAGGTGCAATGGCGCGTCCATTCCGCGTGGCCCACCCCCGCGCGGCGCAGCAGGTGCAGCCCGAAGCCCGGCAGGTCGAAATGCAGCCGGTCGCCGGCGCCTTGCGCGAAGAACCGGCCATAGCCCTGATCCTCGGCCAGGAAATCCTCGAAGAACTCGGGGCCGACCTCGTAGGCGCGCTGGCTGATGGTCGGGCCGATCACCGCGGTGATGTTCCCGCGCGCGGCCCCCAGCGCCTCCATCGCGCGAATCGTCTCCTCCAGGATGCCGTTCAGCGCCCCGCGCCAGCCCGCGTGGGCGGCGCCGATCACCCCGGCCTCGGCATCGGCGAAAAGCACCGGCTGGCAATCGGCCGTCAGCACCGACAGCGCCAGCCCCGGCGTGGCGGTGACCAGCGCATCGGCGCGGGGGCGATCCTCCAGCGGCTCGGTGACGGTGGCGACGGTGGCCGAATGCACCTGGTGCATGCCCTGAAGCCGTTCCTGCGCCACGCCCATCGCCTGGGCGACGCGGGCGCGGTTGATCTGCACGATCTCCCGCTGGTCGGAGGAGCCGGCCCCGCAGTTGAGCCCGGTAAAGACCCCGGAGGAGGCGCCGCCGCGGCGGGTGAAGAACCCGTGGCGGATCGGGGCGAGCGCGTCGGCGGTGATGATTTCCAGCGTCATGCGTCAACTCCGGGGGGCGGCGGACTCGCCGTAGGGTAGAGAGCCAGCAGTTTAAAAAGCCTCCCCATTTCGTCGGGGTGCGTCAACCTTCGGTGCGCGGCGACATGCGTCTCCAGCGCCGGGCCCTCCAGCCCGCGGGCCAGGGCCTGGGCGCGGGCGGTGATGCCCAGACGCTCCAGCCAGACGCCCTGCGGGGTCAGGCGCGAATGGGCGCAGGGCGCGGCATCGGCGATCGCCTCGAAATCCACATGCGCGGTCAGATCGGCTTCGCCGGGCGCCTCCAGCGGGTCTTGCCGGGCATGGCCCCGCACCGCCTGCAGCGTGTCGCCCAGGCTGCGCCAGTCGCCATAGTCGACGATTAGGGCGCAACCGCCATGCGCCTCGATCCGGCGGCCCAGGGCGGTGGCGATGGCCGGAAGGGCGGGCGCGATCTCGACGATATCGCCGTCCCGCGTGTCCTCCAGCCGGTGCGCCAGTGCGGGCTGTGGCGCGCGTCCCGCCAGGCCGAACTGCAGCCGGCCCGCCACCGCGCCAACGCGCCGCTCGCGCCAGCCGTCGCCGTCGCGCTGGAACTGGCGGATCGGCAGCGCGTCGAAAAACTCGTTCGCCACGGCGAAGGTCGGCTGCTCGGGCAGATCGTGCACGCTGCCGACCCAGGCCGGCGCGGCGCCGCAAGCCTCTAGCGTCTTGGCCTGCACCTCGCGCAGCCGGTCCGAAGCTTCGACGAGGCAGATCCGGGCCGCCGCCTGGAAGCCCGGCACCTGCCCGGCGGCGCGCCAGGCATCGGCCATCAGCGTGCCGCGGCCCGGGCCAAGCTCGGCCAGGGTGAAGGGCGCGGGGCGGCCCTGGTCCAGCCAGGCCTGCGCCAGGGCCAGGCCCACAAGCTCGCCGAACATCTGGCTGATCTCGGGCGCGGTGATGAAATCCCCCGCGCGGCCGAAAACCTCGCGCGTGGTGTAGTAGCCGTGGCGCGGGTTCAGCAGGCATTCGGCCATGTAATCGCTGACGCGCAGCGGCCCGTCGGCGCGAATACGTGCCAGCAGGACCTCGCGCAGCCCGCTCATGCCCGGGCGTTCCCCGGGGCCGGCGTCCGGCGGGCGCGGGCGATCAGCCACAGGCCCAGGGCGATCATCGGCAGCGACAAAAGCTGCCCCATGGTCAGGCCCCAGCCGCCGATGTGCCAGGCCAGGCCCAGCGGGTTGCCGGGGGCGATGAACTGCGCGTCGGGCTGGCGCACGAATTCCACCGCGAAGCGCGCCGCGCCGTAGCCGGCGAAGAAGATCCCCGTCGCCAGGCCCGGGCGGCGCAGCCCGCCGCGGCGGAAGGCCAGCCACAGCAGCGCCGCGCCCAGCAGCAGCCCCTCCAGCGCCGCTTCGTAAAGCTGCGAGGGGTGGCGCGCGCAAAGCCCCGCCACCTGCCCGCAGGCCTGCGCTGCCTCGCCCGGGAAGACCACGCCCCAGGGCAGATCGGTCGGGCGGCCCCAAAGCTCGGCGTTGATGAAATTCGCCAGCCGGCCCAGCAGCAGCCCCGGCGGCGTGGCGATGGCCAGCAGGTCCGCCAGTTGCAGCACCGGCAGCCCGCCGCGCCGCGCGAAAAGCCAGACCGCCAGCACCACGCCCAGGAAACCGCCGTGGAAGGACATGCCGCCCTGCCACAGCATCAGCACCTCGCCGGGGTTCTGCAGGAAGTAGGCGGGGCGGTAGAACAGGACGTAGCCCAGCCGCCCGCCGAGGATGATCCCCAGGATGATCCAGGTCATCAGGTCTTCCATCCGCGCCGGCGGCATCGGCGCCGCGCCGCCCGGCCACAGGCGGCCCCGCCGCAGGGCGGCCACGGCGATGCGCCAGCCCAGCAGGATGCCGACGATATAGGCCAGCGCGTACCAGCGCAGGGCGAACTCCATCCCGAAGAGGGAGACCGAGAAGATCTCCGGCGAGATGGCGGGGAAGGTGAGGGCGGCGGCTTGCATAGCCGATACCTCACGCGCGGCGCGGGCAGAGTCAACTGGCGCCCGGGCTTGCTGCGGGGCGGGGGGCAGCCCATATAGGGCGAAAGGCCAGCCAGCGGTGGAGAGAGCACATGCAGACCCGGAACAAGATGTTCGACGACATCTCGCAACTGATGACCAACGCCATGGGCGTCGCCCAGGGCGCGCGGGAGGAGGCCGAGACGGCGATGAAATCCCTCGTCGATCGCTGGATGGCCGACCGCGATTTCGTCACGCGGGAGGAGTTCGACGCCGTGCGCGCCATGGCGCAGAAGGCGCGCGAGGAGAACGCCGAGCTGAAAGCCCGCATCGAGGCGCTGGAGAAGCGCTGAGGCTTGGGGCTCACCCTTCATGAGTTTGCGAGCGGGTCCGCCTGGCGGGCCCGTTTTTACATGGCGAACCTTGCAACCTGCGGGAATGGCAAGGATAGCTGGCTGCGCGAGCGATCCGCATTTTGTGACCGGCCTTCGCTTATCCACAACGTATTGAGGTTCTCCCCAAGAAATTGCTTTACAGCTTCAAGGATTGGCCGCACCATACCAAGTAGAGGGAAACGGATGACCCGCAACCTCTAGAGCAGGCACCAAGCGCTAGGGGTGCTGCCAGCCCCCGCGCAAAGAAACGAGGTGGCGCCATGGCATTGTCCGAGCAGTATCTTGAGGACGAGATTCACCCCATCGACATCGTCGAGCACCTGGCCGAACATCACGATTGGGATTTCGACCGCGTCGCCGAGGACCAGATCGCCATGGCGGTCGAGGGTCAGTGGCGCACCTACTCGATCACGCTGGCCTGGTCCGGGTACGACGAGACCCTGCGCCTGATCTGCACCTTCGAGATGGAACCCCCCGAGGAAAAGCATCCCGCCCTGCACGCCGTTCTCAACGAGATCAACGACCGCTGCTGGGCCGGGGCCTTCACCTGGTGGGACGAGCCCAAGCTGATGGTCTATCGCTACGGGCTGGTGCTCGCCGGCGGCCAGGTCGCCAGCGCCGAGCAGATCGACACGATGATCAACGCCGCCGTCCTGAACGCCGAGCGTTACTACCCGGCGCTGCAGCTGGTGGTCTGGGGCGACCGCACCCCGCGCGAGGCGCTGGATGTGGCCATTGCAGAGGCCTACGGCAGGGCGTAACAAGACCCCCGACGCAAGCGATCGGGGGGATGTCATGCAAATGAAGGATCTGGCCGAGCGCGGCCTCGTG
>JBPEXR010000207.1:0-3814 GCA_052031355.1 Paracoccaceae bacterium | reverse complement strand
CGGGAATGGTCCTCGCTGGTCGCGGTGGCACGGGTGATCGACATCAACAGCTATTCGGCCATGGCCCGCCCGGTGAACGCGGTGCCGCGGATGGGCGGGCGCGTCGCCTGGGTCGGGGTGGCGGACCTGTCGGGCCGCGTCATCGCCGGCACCGACGGCAAGCTCGAGGGGCGCGACGTCTCGCAGCAGCCCTGGTTCCGCAACGCGCTGGAAGGGCCCTACGTGGGCGATGTCTACGAATCGCGCCCCCTCGCGCGGCTGATCGACAGCGAGCCCGAGACCGTGCTGCGCTACATCGACATGGCCTACCCGGTGATGGGCGCCAGCGGGCAGGTGCGCGCGGTCCTGGTCTACCGGATGCGCGTCAGCTGGATGCGGCAGTTCCTGGCCGAGGCCAGCCACCTGCTGGAGGTCGACGGCTTTTTCGTGAACACGCAGGGCGAGACCTTCCTCAGCGGCAACGCGCAGGCCGATGGCCTGGCCCCGCAGGCGGCGCGCATCGCCGCGACCGGGCAGGGCGGCGTCTCGATGGTCGAAGGCCCGGACGGCGCGGTGCAGATCCTGCACGTCGCCGACCTGCGCGGGGCCGAGGACATGCCCGCGATGCCGTTGCGCATCGTCACCCGCGTCACCTCCAAGCCGCAGAGCGGCGACTTGCGCCAGCTGGCGACCTACTTCGCGCTGCTCCTCGCGGGCCTCGGGGCGCTGTACCTCGGCGCGGCGATCGTCTTCTCGCGCTACTTCCTGCACCCGATCGACGCGATCGCCGAGGATGCCGCCGCGGTGGCCGAAGGGCAGACGCGCTACCCGCGCGAGCTGCGGCGCACCCGGGAAATGGCGCGCCTCTCGGCCGCGGTTGCGCGGATGCAGGTGACGCCGGTGCGCGTCACCGCCCGCCAGCGGCGCCGCGGCTAGCGCGCCCCCGGAGAGCCCAACGAGGCAAAGGCCCGCGGCAGGAGTGTCGCGGGCCTTCGCTTTTGCGAGCGGCGCCGGGGCCGGGCGCGTGCGTGCCTTTTCTGGAGGCCTGGAGAATGCAAAAAGGCCCGCGGCGTTCGTGCCGCGGGCCTTTCGTTTTCGGGGCGTTCGCCTCAGTTCGGGCGCGATGCCGGGGCGGGGGCATGTCCGGCCACTGCCGGAAGCTCCCAGGGCGGAAAGCGCGTCTGCAGCCCGGCCTCGCGCCGCGGGGCGGCGGCGATGGCGCGGTGGTAGAGATCCTCGTAGTTCTCGACCATGCGCTCCAGGGTGAAGGCGGCCTCCACCCGGGCGCGGGCGGCGATGCGAGGGATCTGCTGCGCCTGCATCAGCGCGGCGGCCAGCGCCTCGGCATCATGCGGCGGGGCGAAGACGCCGGCGGGGCCGATCACCTCGCGCACCGCGCCCATGTCGGTGGCGGCGACGGGCAGGCCGCAGGCCATCGCCTCGATCGCGGCAAGGCCGAAGGGCTCGTCCCAGAGCGGCGTGAACAGCGCGGCGGAGGCGCGGCCCATTTCCTGCGCCAGCTCCGGCCCCGGCAGGTGGCCGCCGTAGCGCATGGTCCCGCCGAGGCGCGGGGCGATCTCCGCGTCGAAATAGGCCTGGTCCTCGATGGTGCCGAAGAGGGTCAGCGGCGTGCCGGCGATGCGCGCTGCGTCCAGCGCCAGATGCGGGCCCTTGTTGGGCGCGATGCGCCCCGTCCAGACGGCCGAGCCATCGCCCTGGTCCCGGTACGGCCAGAGGTCCAGGTCGATCCCGTTGGGCACAACGTGGGCCGTCTTCGGCGCGCCCTTGGGCCACCAGGCCTGCAGCTGCCGGCGCGAGGTGACGGTGACCCGCGACCAGGGCGCGGCGCTTTCGTGGATGGCGCGGTGCAGCGCGTCGAAGGGGGGCACGTGCAGCGCCGTGACCATCGGCAGGCCGACCGCCCGCGCCAGCCGCGGCGGGAAGCGGTGCAGACCATTGTTGTGCACCACGTCGAAGCCGCCGCGCGCGATCTCGTCCAGCGCGCCGCGCAGCGCGCCGTCCAGCAGGTCCGTCAATACTTTCGAGCCGTGGTAATCCGCCCAGGGGTAGCGGCGGTCGTAGTGCTCCTCCAGCAGAGGGCGCAGCGGCACGCCGGCCTCGCTGTCGCCCGAGGCGAAAAGCACCACCTCGTGCCCGCGGGCGTCCAACTCGCGCGCGAGGTGCCAGGTATGCGCCTCCAGCCCGCCGCGGAACGGCGGGCGGATCGGGTGGCGCGGATGCGCGATCAGCGCGATACGCAAGGGGGCGGTCATCGCGTCACTCCGCCGCCGGCAGGAGCATCTGCGCCTGCGCCTGTTCGACCTCGCGCATGCGGGCGCGGTTGTCCTGGGCGCCCTTGCCGTGCTTGCCCTGCAGCAGGTCCAGCACCCGGCGCGTGTTGGCGTAGGGCATGTGCGATTGCTGGCGCGACAGGGCAAAGTCCCGCTCGTCCGGGTCGCGCAGGATGCGCAGGCCTTCGGGGGTATTCTCGATCAGCCCCATCAGCTGGAAGGCATAGAGCCAGTGCTCCATCGTCCGGTGGCCCCACTTGGAGGCGAAGACCTCGGCGTTGCGCAGCACCGAGCGCAGGTGATGCACCGGCGGCATGTGGTGCGCGTGGTGCTGGTGGTAGACCCGCGCGCCCTTCATCCAGTGGATCGCGATGCCCTTGTCGTCCAGCGTGCGGCCGAAGTCGGTATCCTCGGCGCCGTAGCCCTGGTAGCGCTCGTCGAAGCCGCCCGATGCGGCGAAGACCTCGCGGTGCATGGCGAAGTTCAGCGACCAGAAGCAGCGGTAATCCTCGCAGCGGGCCAGGCCCTCGGCCGGCGGGCCCTGGCGGTCGGAATGGCGCACGCAGACCTCCTCGAACTTCTCGTAGGTCCAGCCGGGGGCGGCGGCGCCGGCGGGCAGGTACATGACCTCGCCCATCAGCAGCCCGGCCTCGGGCGCGGCATGGTGAAGGTAGTCGCCAATCAGCGAGGGCGCGGGGATGCAATCGACGTCCAGAAAGACCAGCACGTCGCCCCGCGCGGCACGGGCGGCGGCGTTGCGCGCCGCGGCCAGCGGCAATTCGGGCGCGGTGACATGGATCTGTCGCACCGGGAAGGGCGCCTCTGGCAGATCGGTGTAGGGCGCATCCTGCATGACGGCGATCACCAGTTCCTCGGGCAGGTGGTCCTGCGCGATGAGGCCGCGGATCACGTTCGCGAGGTGGGTCTCGCGTCCCTTGGCGATGGTCAGCGCCGAGGCGGTACGTTTCATGTCAGGCTCCTGTATTGAGGGTGTTTTCACGGGTGGACGCGGGCGCGCCCTCCCACAGGCGGTTGGTCAGATCCTCCAGCCAGCGGGCGGCCTCCGCCGCCGGGGCGGGGGCGATCATCCGGGCCTGGGCGGCGGGGTCATGCGCCGCGCGCGTGGCGTAGAGGGCCGCACGCCAGGCCTGGGCGGAGGCGGGCAGATGCTCCAGCACATGCGCGGCGCCCGCGCGGGCGAGGGCCGCGGCCTTGCAGCGCTGCTCGTCGAAGTAGCGCCATTCCGGCACCGCCAGCCAGGGACGGCCCGCGGCCAGCACCTGCTGGCAGGTGGTGTTGCCGGTGGAGGCGATGACGAGGTCCGCGGCGGCGATGTAATCGGCCGCGTTCTCGACCCAGCCGCGCAGCTCCAGATTGCCGGGCAGGGTGGCGTGCCAGTCCTGCGCCACTTTGCCGATCACCAGCCAGCGGGCCTGCGGGCAGGCGCGGGCGCCGACGCCCAGGGGGGCGCTGGGCCAGCCGTTGCCGCCGCCGCCCGAGACCGTGAGGATCACCTCTTCGTCCGGGCCGCGCCCCAGCCGCCG
>JBPEXR010000206.1:0-4924 GCA_052031355.1 Paracoccaceae bacterium | reverse complement strand
CGGGTGACAGCGCCCGCGTGCACCCCTATAAGGCCCGCGAACAAGGCATTCACCGCAAGAGGGATAGCAAGATGACCGTGCAGGTCTTTGGCCATAAATCGCCCGACACCGATTCCACCGGCGCGCCGCTGATCTGGGCGTGGTACCTGAGCGAGATCAAGAACACCCCCGCCGAGGCAAAGCTGCTGGGCGAGCCCAACACCGAGGCCGCCTTCGTGCTGCAGCGCTGGGGCCTGGAGAAGCCGGCGATCATCTCGGACGTGGCCGCGGGCGACAAGGTGGTGATCGTGGACACCAACAACCCGGCCGAGCTGCCGGCCGCGATCAACGAGGCCGACGTCCAGGCGATCATCGACCACCACAAGCTGGTCGGCGGCCTGGAGACGAAAGGCCCGATCGAGATCACCATCCGCCCGCTGGCCTGCACCGCGACGCTGATGATCGACCTGATGGGCGCGGATGCCGCCAAGATGCCCGAGGCCCTGAAAGGCGCCGCGCTGAGCTGCATCCTTTCCGACACGCTGGAATTCCGCAGCCCCACCACCACCGAGCGTGACCGCGAAGTGGCCGAGGCGCTGGCCAAGGAACTGGGCCTGTCGATCCCCGATTACGCGGCCGAGATGTTCGCCGCGAAGTCGGACGTATCGGCCTTCTCCGACGCCGAGCTGCTGCGCATGGACAGCAAGGAATATTCCGTCGGCGAGACCAAGTTCCGCGTCTCGGTGCTGGAGACGACTTCCCCGGCCACGGTTCTGTCGCGCAAGGACGGCCTGGTCGCGGCGATGGAACAGGTGGCCAAGGAAGACGGCGTTGACCAGGTGCTGCTCTTCGTCGTCGACATCCTGAAGGAAGAGGCGACGCTGCTGGTGCCGAACGCGCTGGTCAAATCGGTCGCGCAGAAGAGCTTCGATGCCGAGGTCACCGGCGACACCGTCGTCCTGCCGGGCGTCGTGAGCCGCAAGAAGCAGATCATCCCGAATCTCGCGGTCTGACACCGCGCGAGGTTGATTGCGAGCTTTATGGAGGGGCGCCCGGGTGGCGCCCCTTTTTGCTGCGGTTTGGGATCGTCGAGGGGAGGGGGCGCTGCCCCCTCTGGCGCCTGCGGCGCCATTCACCCCCGGAGTATTTTGGGCGAGATGAAGAGGGATCCCCCGCCTAGGTGCCGTGGGGGGCGAGGGCGGCGGTGATGCGGGGGGCCATGAAGTCGATCAGCAGACGCGTCTTGGGGTCCTGCCGGCGGCGGTGGGTGTAGAGGCAGGCCATCTGCACGGGCACCGGGGGCGTGTCCTCCAGCACCGGGACCAGGGCGCCGCTGGCGAGGTGCTCGGCCACCTCGAAGCGCGGCTTCAGGATGATGCCGTGCCCGTCGAGCGCCCAGGCGGTCAGCACGTCGCCGTCGTCGGACTCGAAGGGGCCGGTGACGGGGAAGCGCTTGACGCCCTCGGGGGTGGTGAGGGGCCACTGGAACTCCGAGGCGCCGGGAAAGCGCAGGTTCAGGCAATCATGCTCGGGGCCCACCAGCGCCTCGGGGCGGACGGGGCGGCCGCGGGCGGCCAGGTAGGACGGCGCGGCGCAGAGCACGCGCGGGCATTCGGCGATCTTGCGCATGCGCAGGGTCGAATCCTGCGGCACACCCAGGAAGAAGGCGAGGTCCAGGCCCTCGGCCGTCAGGTCCACCTTGCGGTCCGACAGGCGCAGGCGCAGGTCGATCAGCGGGTAGGCGCGCTTGAACTCCGGCACCAGCGGCGCGATCAGCCGGCGCCCGGCGCCCAGGGGCGCCGCGATGTAGAGCGTGCCGCGCGGGCTCATGGTGACGTCGTGGACCTGGGCCTCGGCCTCGTCGATCGCCTCCAGCACACGGCAGGCGCCGGGGTAGAAGAGGCGCCCCTGCTCCGTCGGGTTGAGCTGCCGCGTGGTGCGGTGGAAGAGCCGCACGCCGAGGTGATCCTCGAGCTGCGAGATGCGGCTGGAGGCCACCGCCGGCGAGATGCGCTGGTCGCGCGCGGCGGCGGACATGTTGCCCAGCTCGTAGACGCGCACGAAGGTGCGGATGTTGTCGATGTAGGACATTCTTCGCGTATCGTTGAAACAGCTTGGATTTTTTACCGATACAAGACAATCAGGGCGCGCGGTAGTCTGGCGCCGCTGAAAACCGGCAGTGCATGGGAGCGGATGAATGCAGGATCTGGCGATTATCTGGGACTGGCTGGCCTTCGCGGTGCGCTGGCTGCATGTCATCACGGCCATCGCCTGGATCGGCTCGTCCTTCTATTTCATCGCGCTGGACCTCGGCCTGCGCAAGGCGCCCGACCTGCCCGAGGGCGCGCATGGCGAGGAATGGCAGGTCCACGGCGGCGGCTTCTATCACATCCGCAAGTACCTGGTGGCCCCCGAGGCGATGCCCGAGCACCTGACCTGGTTCAAGTGGGAGAGCTATTCCACCTGGCTGTCGGGCGCGGCGCTGTTGATGATCGTCTACTGGGCGGGGGCGGAGTTCTACCTGATCGACACCGCGGTGGCCGACCTGGCCGTCTGGCAGGCGATCGCGATCTCGGCGGCCTCGCTGGCGGTGGGCTGGCTGGTCTACGACGCGCTTTGCAAATCGCCCTTGGGCCAGCGCCCCACCCTGCTGATGCTGCTGCTCTTCGTGCTGCTGGTGGCCATGTCCTGGGGCTACACGCAGGTCTTCACCGGGCGGGCGGCGCTGCTGCACCTCGGGGCCTTCACCGCGACGATCATGACGGCGAACGTCTTCCTGATCATCATGCCGAACCAGCGCATCGTGGTGGCGGACCTCAAGGCCGGGCGGAGGCCCGACCCGAAGTACGGGCAGATCGCCAAGCTACGCTCGACGCACAACAACTACCTGACGCTGCCTGTCATCTTCCTGATGCTGTCGAACCACTACCCGCTGGCCTTCGCGACCGAGTGGAACTGGCTGATCGCCAGCCTGGTCTTCCTGATGGGGGTGACGATCCGGCATTATTTCAACAGCCTGCACGCGCGCTCCGGCAACCCGACATGGACCTGGGCGGCGACGGTGATCCTGTTCATCGCCATCATGTGGCTGTCGACCGCGCCGCTGCGCCACGACAGCTTCGAGCAAAGCGAGGCGCGCCCCCTCAGCCCGGTGGAGACGGTCTTTGCCGAGACCGAGGGGTTCGAGCATGTGGCCAGCACCGTGGCGGGCCGCTGCGCCATGTGCCACGCGCGCGAGCCTGTCTACGAAGGCGTGCGCCGCGCGCCCAAGAACGTGCTGCTGGAGACGCCGGCGGATATCGCCGCGGCGGCGCGGCAGGTCTATCTGCAGGCCGGGGTGACCCATGCCATGCCCCCCGCCAATGTCACCTGGATGGAGGAGGAAGAGCGCGCCGCGATCCGCCGCTGGTACCGCGCGGCGGCGGACAAGCTGCCCTTCCACCTGGCGCTGCGCTAGTCAGAACGGCGCCCCATGCCGCAAGCAAAAAGGCCGCCCGGAGGGGCGGCCTTTTGCGCCTGGCGCGTCAGTCCGGCGCGCCCTCCAGCCCCTCGGGCTGGCCGACGACGATGAACTGCAGCCCCTCGGGGTCCAGCAATTCGCGCGCCACGCGGTTCACGTCGTCGCGGGTGACGGCGCGGATCTTGTCGTTCCGTTCGGTCACGTAGGAGGGGTCCAGCCCCTGCATCTGCATGGCGACGAGGATCTCGGCGATATTGGCGTTGCTGTCGAAGCGCAGCGGGTAAGCGCCGGTCAGGTAGGTGACGGCGGCGTCCAGCTCTTCCTCGGTGACGCCCTCTTCGGCCATGCGGCGCCATTCGTCGCGGATCACGGCGATCGCCTCGGCGATCCGGTCGTTGGCAGAGGCGACCTGCCCGAGGTAGAGCGGCGCCAGGTCCTTGGGCACCAGCCAGGAATAGACGCCGTAGGTCAGGCCGCGCTTCTCACGCACCTCCTCCATCAGCCGGCTTTCGAAGCCGCCGGCGCCCAGCACCTGGTTCATCACGTAGGCGGCGAAAAAGTCCGGGTGGTCCCGCGGGATGCCGGGGTGGCCGAAGACGGCGACCGATTGCGGCGTCTCGAACGGCACGACCTTGACGCCGCCGGGCAGTTTCGCCTGCGTCTCGGGCGGCATGGGGCGGCCTTCCGCCGGCAGATCGCCCAGCAGATCGTCCAGTAGCGGGCCCAGTTCCTCGGCGCTGATGTCGCCGACGGCGCCGACGTAGAGGCGGTCGCGCGTCAGCACCCCCTCGTGGGCGGCGGTGATATCCGCGCGCGTCAGGGCGCGAACGCTGTCCAGCGTGCCGCTGACCGGGGTGCCGTAGGGGTGATCCCCGAAGGCCATTTCGTCGAAGGTGCGCGAGGCGATCTCCTCGGGGTCGGTCTGATCGGAGGTAAGGCCCGACAGCACCTGCCCGCGCACCCGCTCCAGCGCCGTTTCGGTGAACAGCGGCTCCACCAGCGAGGCGCGCAGCAGGGCGACGGCCTCGTCCCGGTTCTCGGTCAGGAACCGCGCGGAGACGGCGATGGAATCGTCGTAGGCACGGTAGCTGAAGCTGGCGGCCAGCTCCTCCTGCCGCTCGGCGAAGGCCCGGGCATCCATGTCGGCGGCGCCTTCCTCCAGCAACCCGGTCATCAGATTGACCGCGCCGCGCGCCTCGGGCCTGTCCAGCGCCGCGCCGCCGCGAAAGCGCAGCTCCAGCGCGACGAAGGGGATCGAGGGTTCCTCGACCAGCCAGGCCTTGATGCCGCCCGGGCTTTCGACCTGCTGGATGTCGACCTCGGCCCGCAGCGGCATGGCCAGCAGGCACAGGCCGGCGACAAGAGCGATGAGGCGGGTCATTGGCTGTCCTCCCCGGCGGCGGCGCCGCCCTCTTCGGTTTGCACCTCGTCCTTCGGCGGCTCCGGCGCGGTGCCGGCGGCCGGCACTTGCGGCGGCGGGGCGGC
>JBPEXR010000205.1:0-1893 GCA_052031355.1 Paracoccaceae bacterium | reverse complement strand
GGACGAGCGGAAGGAAGCCGCCGGCGCCCCGGGGCGCTAGGCGCCAAGCTCTAGGGGCGCTAGGCGCCAAGGTCTAGGTGACGGCCGCGCCCTTCCTTCAGGCGGCCAGGCGGCGCGCCTTGACGACCTGAAGCAGCGGCATCAGGTCGCCCATGTCCGGGCCCCGGTCCTGCCCGGTCAGCGCCCGGCGCAGCGGCATGAAGAGGCCCTTGCCCTTGCGCCCGGTCTTCTCCTTCACCGCCGCGGTCCATTCGGACCAGGTGTCATCGTCGAAGGGGCCTTCGGGCAGCAGCGCCATCGCTTCGGCGACGAAGTCGCGGTCCTCCTCGGCGATCACGGGCTCGGCGCCCTCGCGGAACATGCGCCACCAATCGGCCAGCTCCTTGCGGGTGGTCACATTCTCCCGCACCACGCGCCAGAACCGCGGCGCCAGCTCGTCCGGCACGCCGGCGGCGCGGATGTCCTCGGCCATCGCCTCCAGCCCCTGGCCGTGCAGGTGGCGCGCGGTCAGCGGGTAGAGATCGTTCACGTCGAACTTGGTCGGGGCGCTGCCGAAATGCTCCAGCGCGAAGCCCTCGGCGATTTCGTCCAGCGAGGCGCGCAGCTCCACCGGCTGGGAGGAGCCGAGGCGCGCCATCAGGCTCAGCAGCGCTTCCGGCTCCACCCCGGCGGCGCGCAGGTCGCGCAGGCTCAGCGTGCCCAGCCGCTTGGACAGCGACTCGCCCTGCGGGCCGGTCAGCAGCGAATGATGCGCGAACTGCGGCACCTGCCCGCCCAGCGCGCGGATCATCTGGATCTGCGTCGCGGTGTTGGTCACGTGGTCCGAACCGCGCACGACATGCGTCACGCCCATCTCGGTATCGTCCACCACCGAGGCGAGGGTATAGAGGACCTGCCCGTCGCCGCGGATCAGCACCGGGTCGGAAACCGAGGCCGCGTCGATCGAGATGTCCCCGAGGATGCCATCGGTCCACTCGATCCGCTCGTGGTCCAGCTTGAAGCGCCAATGGCCCTGGCCGCGCTCGGCCCGCAGGCGCGCGCGCTCGTCCTCCGACAGGGCCAGCGCGGCGCGGTCGTAGACCGGCGGCTTGCCCATGTTCAGCTGCTTCTTGCGCTTGAGGTCCAGCTCCGTCGGCGTCTCGAACGCCTCGTAGAAGCGGCCCATTTCGCGCAGCCGGTCGGCAGCGGCGGCGTAGCGGTCGAGGCGCTGCGACTGCCGCTCGACCCGGTCCCAGTGCAGGCCCAGCCATTCGAGGTCCTGCTTGATCGCGTCGACGTATTCCTCTTTCGAGCGTTCTGGGTCGGTGTCGTCGATGCGCAGAATGAACTGCCCGCCCGCCTTGCGCGCGATCAGGTAGTTGAACAGCGCCGTGCGCAGGTTGCCGACGTGGATGTAGCCGGTGGGCGACGGGGCGAAACGGGTGGTTGTCATGTGCATCTCCTGTTGCGCGCCCTTTACCGCCCCGCCGCGCCGCTGTCCAGAAATGCCGCGGCGCCGGGGCAGCGGCGCGCCGTCAGCCGCCCGGCCCGGCCGGCGCGCGGGCCGCCCTGTCCGCCCCGTCCGCCCCCTCCGCGCTGTCCGTCGTACTCGGCGGCCAAAGCCGCGCCCCGGCCAGCACGCCCAGCCCCGCCAGCACCGCCAGCGCCAGCATCGCGCCGCCCAGCCCCAGCGCCACCCCCGCCCATCCGGCCAGCGGATAGGTCACCAGCCAGCAGGCATGGCTGAGGGCGAACTGCGCCGCGAAGAGCGCCGGCCGCGCCTCCGGCCCCGAGGACCGGCGCAAGAGCCGCCCCGAGGGCGTCAGGATCGCCGAGTACAGCACCCCGAAGGCCGCCCAGCTCGCCAGCAGCCCGGGCCAGTCGCGCAAGCCGCCCATCCGCAGCGCCAGGCCC
>JBPEXR010000204.1:0-3604 GCA_052031355.1 Paracoccaceae bacterium | reverse complement strand
GACAGGCGAAATTCTCGGAGAAGGTGATACGCTCGGGCTCGGCGCCTTCGTCGCGGGGCGCGGTCTCCAGCACGGCGATGCCGTCGGCCAAATCCAGCGCGGTGCGGAAACTGTCTGCCAGGCGCGTCTCCATCCCCTCGCGCACGACGATGCGGTCGACCACCACGTCGATGTCATGGCGGAACTTCTTGTCCAGCGTCGGCGGCTCGTCCAGCTCGTAGAACTGGCCATCGACCTTGACGCGCTGGAAGCCCTGCTTGCGCAGCTCCAGGAATTCCTTGCGGTATTCGCCCTTGCGGTCGCGGATGATCGGGGCCAGCAGGTAGCCGCGGGTGCCCTCCTCCATCGCCATGACGCGGTCGACCATGTCCTGCACCTGCTGCGCCTCGATAGGCAGGCCGGTGGCGGGGCTGTAGGGCGTGCCGACGCGCGCGAAGAGCAGGCGCAGGTAGTCGTAGATCTCCGTCACCGTGCCGACGGTGGAGCGCGGGTTCTTCGAGGTCGTCTTCTGCTCGATCGAGATGGCGGGGCTGAGGCCGGTGATGTGATCGACGTCCGGCTTTTCCATCATGTCGAGGAACTGCCGCGCATAGGCCGAGAGGCTTTCGACGTAGCGGCGCTGGCCCTCGGCGTAGATCGTATCGAACGCCAGGCTCGACTTGCCCGAGCCCGACAGGCCGGTGATCACCACCAGCTGGTCGCGCGGGATGTCGACATCGATGTTCTTCAGATTGTGCTCGCGCGCGCCGCGCACTTCGATCTTCTTGAGCTCGCTCATGGCACCTGCCCCCTAACCTGTCCCACACATAATGGAGGACGCGCCGAAGACCAACGGCAAAAAAGAACAGGAGGCGAACATCAGCGCATTCTACCAGCCCTGATACGTCGGAACGTCGCGTCCCGGCATGACGCGGGTGATGCCGGGCTGCGGCACACCCGCGGGCCAGCGCACCGCGTCACAGCGCAGCTTGGAGAACCGCATGATCATGATCGTGTCGTGCTGGTTGCCGCCCAGAAGGTGGTAGCAATCGGAATCCTCGCCCACGTAGAAACCGACGTGGCCGAAGGGAGAGTTCGGTTTCATGTACCAGATGTGCATGATCGCCCCCAGCTGCGGTCGCGCCGGTTCGCCCCAGGTTTGCCAGTGGCGGGCGCGGAAGTAGTGGCGCGGGGGGGTGAAATCCTCCAGCACCTCGGCCAGGCAATGGGCGACGAAGAAGCCGCACCACGGCAGGCTGATCACCGGCAGGCGGCGGTCGATGCGGTCGATCCATTTCAGCAGACGCGCCTCGGGATCCTTCGACAGGCCCGTCCCGGCGTTCAGCAGATCGTAGGCGTGGCCAAGCCAGGGCGTGGCGTCGAGGCCGCGGGGCATGGCGTTGACGGGGCGGGCGTGGTCGAAGGCGGCGGGGGCTGTCTGTTGCATGGCGGGTCTCCGGTGGAGGGCGCCCTGGGGCGCGCGAGTTGCCACCCCAACGCACGATCCCCCCCGCCGGTTCACCCCTCCCGGTAACGGAGTGATATCCCGTTTTTGAACAGGTGCACCTTGTCCGGCGCCGCGCCCAGCCGCACCGTCTGCCCGCGCAGGTCGCGGTGCACGCCCGGCAGTTTCGCCACCACCTGCCCTGGCGTGGCGCCCTCGCCCGGGCTGGTGCCAGCCCCCGCGCCTTCGGCCCCCATGCCGCCCGCCCCGAAGTAGAGCAGCGTCACCTCGCCCAGGGCCTCGGTGATCGCGACGCGCCCCTCGAACAGCGGCGGCGCCTCGCCGGCCGGGCGCATGTCCTCGGGGCGCACGCCGATGTTGACCTCGGCGTCCATATCCTCCGCCCGGCTGGGCACGTCCGACAGTGCCTCCAGCCCGCCGGCCAGGGCCACGCGGGTCTGCGCGCCGGTGCCGGTGATCCGCCCGGGCAGCAGGTTCATGGCGGGCGAGCCGATGAACTGGGCAACGAACTCGTTGCGCGGACGCTCGTAAAGCTCCAGCGGGGTGCCGACCTGGGCGATGCCGCCGCCGGCCAGCACCACGATGCGGCTGGCCAGGGTCATCGCCTCCACCTGGTCGTGGGTGACGTAGATCATCGTGCTTTCGGGCATGCTTTCCTTCAGCTGCGCGATCTCGATCCGCGTGGCCACCCGCAGCGCCGCGTCGAGGTTCGATAGCGGCTCGTCGAACAGGTAGACCTTGGGATCGCGCACGATGGCCCGGCCGATGGCGACGCGCTGGCGCTGCCCGCCGGACAGCGCCTTCGGCAGGCGGTCGAGATATTCTTCCAGCTGCAGGATGCGGGCGGCGTTCTCCACCGCGCGGGCGATCTCGGCCTTGGACTTGCCGGCGATCTTCAGCGCGAAGCTCATGTTGTCGCGCACCGTCATGTGCGGGTAGAGCGCGTAGGACTGGAAGACCATGGCGATGCCGCGCTGGCTGGGGGGCACGTCGTTGACGCGCTGGCCGTCGATCTCCAGCGTGCCTTCGGTGATCTGCTCCAGCCCGGCGATCATGCGCAGCAGCGTGGACTTGCCGCAGCCCGAGGGGCCGACGAAGACGATCAGCTCGCCCTGCTCGATCTGCAGGTCGATGTCGCGCAGAACGGTGACGTTGCCGCCGTAGGTCTTGCCGACCCCCGAAAGCGTCAGGCTGGCCATTCTATCCCTCCTTCTTTCTGCGCAGGATCGACGGCTCCCAGGGGCCGAGGTGCAGCGCGCCGTCCGGGCCCGGCGCGGCGCTGCCGACCTCTGCGCCGATATGCTCCCACGGGCCCTCGGGCAGCTCCAGCGTGCCGGGCGTGTCCGACAGGTTGAAGGCGCAGAAGACTTCCTCGTCGCCCAGGCTGCGGGTCAGGTGCATGATCTCGCCGCTGGCCTGCACCGGGCCGTGCTTGCCGCGCGCCAGCACCGGGTGCGCTTTGCGCAAGGCGAGCACCGCGCGGTAGTGGTGCAGCAGCGAGGTCGGGTCCGCCTCCTGCCGGTCGACCGCGAAGGCCAGATGCTCACGCGGGACGGGCAGCCAGGGCACGCCCTCGGTGAAAGCGCCGCAGGGGGCCTCGGCCTCCCAGACCATCGGGGTGCGGCAGCCGTCCCGGCCCTTGAACTCGGGCCAGAACTCGATGCCGTAGGGGTCGCGCAGGTCCTCGAACGACAGCTCCGCCTCCGGCAGGCCCAACTCCTCGCCCTGGTAAAGGCAGAGGCTTCCGGGCAGGCAGGCCATCATCGTGGCGAATAGGCGCTGCGCCGAGGGGCTCAGCTCCCAGCGGGAGGCGTGGCGTTCCACGTCGTGGTTGGAAAAGGCCCAGCAGGCCCAGCCTTCCGAGGCGACGCGATCGAACTCCGCGAAGACCCGCGCCATCGTCTCGGCGGTCAGCTTGGTGCGGGCCAGGAACTCGAAGGCGTAGCACATGTGCACGCCGCGGCTGCCGGCGGTGTATTCGCCCAGAAGCTCCAGCCCGCGCTGCGCATCGCCCACCTCGCCCACCGCCGCGGTGGCCGGGTATTCGTCCAGCAGCGCGCGGAAGCGGGCCAGGAATTCCAGGTTCTCCGGCTGGTTCTTGGAATAGATATGCTCCTGGTGGTTATAGGGGTTCACCGCCGGCGCGATATTGGCGTTGCG
>JBPEXR010000203.1:0-5801 GCA_052031355.1 Paracoccaceae bacterium | reverse complement strand
CGGCGGCGGCCAGTTCCTCGGCACTCGGCGCCTCGGCCTCTTCGCCGCCCGCCTCGCCCGCATCCTCTGCGACAGGTGCCTCGCCCACCGCGGGGGCGCTGTCCTCGACCGGCGGCGCGGGGGGCTGGGCCGGCTCGGTGGCGATGGCAAGGTCCTGCTCGGCCTGCGGCGCGGGCGGCAGGCCGGCGCCGGGCAGATCGGCGGTTCGGGGCGCATCGTCGGGCGCCGGCAGCGCGCCCAGCGAGGGCGCGCTGGGTTGCGGCGCCTCGGCCAGGGCGTCTTCCTCGATCTCCGCGGCCTCGGGGGCGGCGGGGGGCGTCACGTCGGCGCTCTGCAGCGCGCGCGTATCCTCGGGGTCGGGCTGGGCGACGCGCGGCGCGCCGGGTTTTTCCGGCGCGGGTTCCGCCTCGGCCACCTCGGCGGCCGGCTCGGCCGGGGCGCTGGCCGGGGCCTCGGCCTCCTGCGGGGCGCCGCCGTTGACCTGCGGCGGCACCGGGCTGGGCGGCGGCCCGGCCACCAGCGACAGGCCCACGAGCCCCGCCAGCGACACCAGCGTTCCACCCACCAGCCCCAACAAGAATCCGCGTATCACGTGGACCATCCTCCTGCGTCGATCCTGCCCGGGGCGGCGATTCCCGTCCCCGTTGTGCGCTTTGCGCGCCCGTTCTGCACCCCGCCCGGCGCCCCGCCGCGGCAGCCCGCGCCCCGGCTGCCGGGGGCGGCACAGCCCCGGCCGACCGGGGCCCTGGCCCCCTTGACGCTCTGGCGCAAGCCTGAGCATGTATAGCGCGACCGACGCCGGGGCCTAAACCCCCAAAGATCGCAAAGAGATCGTCATGCTGCTGCTGATCGACAACTACGACAGCTTCACCTGGAATCTCGTCCACTACCTGGGCGAGCTGGGGGCCGAGGTCGTGGTGCGCCGCAACGACGCCCTCTCTGTGTCCGAGGCACTGGCCCTGCAGCCCGAAGGCATCGTCCTGTCGCCCGGCCCCTGCGATCCGGACCGCGCCGGCATCTGCCTGGAGCTGGCGCGCGCCGCCGCGCAGGCCGAGGTGCCGCTGCTGGGCGTCTGCCTGGGGCACCAGACCATCGGGCAGGCCTTCGGCGGCGAGGTGCGCCGCGCGCAGGAGATCGTGCACGGCAAGCCCGGCGTGATCCGCCACGAGGGGCGCGGCCTTTTCGCCGGCCTGCCCAGCCCGCTGAACGCCACGCGCTACCATTCGCTGATCGTCGCCCGTGACAGCCTGCCCGAGGCGCTGGAGGTGACCGCCGCGCTGGAGGATGGCACCATCATGGGTCTGCAGCACCGCGAGAAGCCGATCCACGGCGTGCAGTTCCACCCCGAATCCATCGCCTCCGAACACGGGCACGCGCTGCTGCGCAACTTCCTGCGGTTGACCCCGGCGGCGGCGCGTCTGAAAGAGCCTGCATGAGCGACAAGTTGAAAGCCCTCATCGGCACCGCGGCCGAGCGCGCCCTCTCGCGCGCCGAGGCGGAAGCCGCCTTCGAGATCCTCTTCGAAGGCGAGGCCACGCCCAGCCAGATCGGCGGGCTGCTGATGGCCATGCGCACCCGCGGCGAAACGGTCGAGGAATATGCCGCCGCCGCCTCGGTCATGCGGGCCAAGTGCCACGCGGTGCGCGCGCCCGAGGGGGCGATGGACATCGTCGGCACCGGCGGCGATGGCAAGGGCACGCTGAACATCTCCACCGCCACCGCCTTCGTGGTGGCCGGCGCCGGGGTGCCGGTGGCCAAGCACGGCAACCGGAACCTGTCGTCCAAGTCCGGCGCGGCGGATGCGCTGACCCAGCTTGGCATCAACGTCATGGTCCACGCGGACGTGGTCGAGCGCGCGCTTGGCGAGGCGGGCATCGGCTTCATGATGGCGCCCATGCACCACCCGGCAATGGCCCATGTCGGCCCCGTCCGGGCCGAGCTGGGCACGCGCACGATCTTCAACATCCTGGGCCCGCTGACCAACCCCGCCGGGGTCAAGCGCCAGCTGACCGGCGCCTTCACGCCCGCGCTGCTGCGCCCGATGGCCGAGACGCTGCAGGCGCTGGGGTCCGAGGCCGCCTGGCTGGTGCACGGCGGCGACGGCACGGACGAGCTGAGCATCTCCGGCGCCTCGCAGGTGGTGGCGCTGGCGGATGGTGCGATCACCGAACGCGAGGTGCACCCCGAGGATTTCGGTCTGCCCGTCCACCCCTTCGACGACATTCTCGGCGGCACGCCGGCGCAGAACGCCCAGGCGCTGCGCGACCTCATGGCCGGAACGCCAAGCGCCTACCGCGACGCGGTGCTGCTGAACGCCGCCGCCGCGCTGCACGTCGCCGGCGCCGTGGCCGACCTGCCCAGCGGGGTCGAGGCGGCGCGCGAGAGCATCGACAGCGGCGCGGCGGCCGCCAAGCTTGCCGCCGTCGCCCGCATCACCAAGGAGAGCGCATGACCGCCACGATCCTCGACCGCATCAAGGACTACAAGCTGCAGGAGGTCGCCCGCGACAAGGCCGAGCGCCCCCTGGCGGAGGTCGAGGAGGCCGCCCGCGCCGCCACGCCCGTGCGCCCCTTCGAGCGCGCGCTGCACAAGGCGGCGCTGACCGGCTACGGGCTGATCGCCGAGGTGAAGAAGGCCTCGCCCTCCAAGGGCCTCATCCGGGCGGATTTCGATCCCGCCGCCATCGCCCGCGCCTACGAGGCGGGCGGTGCCGCTTGCCTTTCCGTGCTGACAGATGCGCCCTCCTTCCAGGGCGAGAAGGCCTACCTCGCCGAGGCGCGCGGCGCGACCGAACTGCCGGTGCTGCGCAAGGACTTCCTCTACGATCCCTACCAGGTGGTGGAGGCGCGCGCCCTCGGGGCGGATTGCATCCTCGTCATCATGGCCAGCGTCGATGACAGCCAGGCGGCCGAGCTGACGGCCACCGCCCAGGACTGGGGCATGGACGTGCTGATCGAGGTGCACAGCGCCGAGGAGCTGGAGCGTGCCGCCCGCATCGATTTCGGCATGATCGGCATCAACAACCGCGACCTGAACACCTTCGAGACGACGCTCGACACCACGCGCGCGCTGGCCAAGCATGTGCCCGCCGGGCGCACGATCGTCAGCGAAAGCGGCTTGGCCACGCCCGAGGATCTGTCCGAGATGGCGCGCTACGGCGTGCGCGCCTTCCTGATCGGCGAAAGCCTGATGCGCCACGAGGATGTCGAGGCCGCCACCCGCGCCCTGCTGCGCGATCCGCTGACCGCGCGGCCGGTGTGATGCCCAAGCTCACGCATTTCGACGACCGGGGCGATGCCCATATGGTCGATGTCTCGGGCAAGCCCGTCACCGCGCGCGAGGCCCGCGCCGCGGGCTGGGTGCGCATGGCACCCGAGACCTTCGAGATCCTGCAATCGGGCCAGGCGAAGAAGGGCGACGTGCTGGGCGTGGCGCGTCTGGCTGGCATCATGGGGGCGAAGAAGACCGCCGATCTGATCCCCCTGTGCCACCCGCTGCCGGTGACCAAGGTCGCGCTGGAGCTGGAGCCCGACGCCGAGCTGCCCGGCGTGCGCATCGCCGCGCGGGTGAAGACCTCGGGCCAGACCGGGGTCGAGATGGAGGCGCTGACCGCCGTCTCCACCGCCGCGCTGACCGTCTACGACATGCTCAAGGCCGTCGACCGCGCGATGGAGATCGGCGGCATCCGCGTCACCTTCAAGGACGGCGGCAAATCCGGGCGGTTCGAGGCGCCATGATCCCGGTCGAGGAGGCGCTGGCGCGGCTCTTTGCCCTGATCGCCCCGCTGGAGGTCGAGGAGGTGCCGCTGCGCGCCGCCGCCGGCCGGGTGCTGCGCGAAGCCCAGACCGCCGCCCGCGCCCAGCCGCCCTTCGCCGCCTCCGCCATGGACGGCTACGCCCTGCGCCGCGCCGACGCCCGCCCAGGCGCCCGCCTGCGCGTGGTGGCCGAGGCCGCCGCCGGCCGCGCCGCGGCCCAGCCCCTGCCGCCGGGCGCGGCCATCCGCATCTTCACAGGTGCGCCGCTGCCGCAGGGCGCCGACCTCGTCGTCATCCAGGAGAACACGCGCCGCGAGGGCGATGACGTCATCATCGAAACCGCGCCCGGCCCAAGCGATGCCGACCACATCCGCCCGGCGGGGGGCGATTTTGCCAAAGGCGCGCGGTTCGACGCGCCGCGCCGCCTCGGCGCGCAGGACATCGCGCTGCTGGCGGCGATGAACTGCACCCCCCTGCCCGTCACCCGCCGCCCCGAGGTGGCGATCATCGCCACGGGCGACGAGCTTGTCTCGCCCGGCCAGGTGCCCGGCCCGGACCAGATCGTCGCCTCCAACAGCTACGGGCTGGCCGCGCTGGTCGAGGGCGAAGGCGCCCGCGCGCGCCTCTTGCCCATCGCCCGCGACCGGATGGAATCGCTGGCCGCGGTGCTGGATTTGGCGCGGGACGCGGACCTCATCGTCACCATCGGCGGCGCCTCGGTGGGCGATCACGACCTCGTCGGACGCGCCGCGGCGGACGCGGGGATGGAGCAGGCCTTCTACAAGGTGGCCATGCGCCCGGGCAAACCGCTGATGGCCGGGCGCCTGCACGGGGTGCCGATGATCGGCCTGCCCGGCAACCCGGTCTCGGCGCTGGTCTGCGGCCATGTCTTCCTGCGCCCGGTGCTGCGCGCCATGCTGGGCTTGCCGGCGCAACCGCTGCCGCTGGCCCAGGCGCCGCTGGCCGCCCCGGTGGGCGCCAACGGACCGCGGGCGCATTACATGCGCGCGCGTCTGCAAAACGGCACCATCGCGCCGTTCGACCGGCAGGACAGCAGCCTGCTGACGGTGCTGGCCCAGGCCGACGCGCTGCTGCTGCGCCCCCCGCAGGCCCCCGCGGCGACGGCCGGGGAGCTTGTGCCCTATCTGCCGCTGGGTGCGCACCACCTGTGATTGAGCGGTTGACACAAAACGGGAACATGCCTAGAACAAAAGCGACTGACCGCTGCGGAGACAGGGCATGCTGACCCGGAAACAACTGGAACTACTCGATTTCATCAACAAGCGGGTGCAGCGCGACGGCGTGCCCCCCTCCTTCGACGAGATGAAGGAGGCGCTGGACCTGCGCTCGAAATCCGGCATCCACCGCCTGATCACCGCGCTGGAAGAGCGTGGCTTCATCCGCCGCCTGGCCCACCGCGCGCGGGCGATCGAGATCGTGAAACTGCCCGAAAGCCTGGGCGGCGCGCCCGCCGGCTTCGTCCCCCGCGTGATCGAAGGTGACCGCCCCGCCTCGGCCCCCGCCGGGATGGAGGTGACGGGCAACGGCGCGGTGGAACTGGAGAAGCTGGGCCGCATCGCCGCCGGCGTCCCGATCGAGGCGCTGGAGGAGGACGTGCGCGTCTCCGTCCCCACCGCCATGCTGCGCGGCCAGGGCCGGCACTACGCGCTGGAAGTGCGCGGCGATTCGATGATCGAGGCCGGGATCAACGACGGCGACATCGTGGTGATCCAGGAAACCTCGAATGCCGAGAACGGCGATATCGTCGTCGCCCAGGTCGAAGGCTACGAGGCGACGCTGAAGCGCTTCCGACCGCAGGGCCAGCGCGTGGCGCTGGAAGCCGCGAACCCCGCCTACGAGACGCGCGTGCTGCCGCGCGGCGCCGTCTCGGTGCAGGGCCGACTGGTGGGCCTGATCCGCACTTACTGAGGGCCATTGCCCCGGCGCCGGGCCGGCGACCACAGCCGGCCCCCGCCCACCGCGCGCCCGATGCGCCAGCCGTCCTTGCCCGGCACCAGCGTCACCGCGCCCAGCCCCTCCATCGCC
>JBPEXR010000202.1:0-5788 GCA_052031355.1 Paracoccaceae bacterium | reverse complement strand
TTCGCACCCGGCCTGCGCAGACGCCAAGGATCCCCTTCATCTCGCCCCAAGTACTCCGGGGGTGAATGGCGCCGCAGGCGCCAGAGGGGGCAGCGCCCCCTAACTTGCCGCCGCGCCCGAGCGGGCCACCATCGCGCCACTCCCGCTCAGCAGCGGCCGCAGCAGGGCCAGCGGATGGGCGCGCAGCGACAGGCGGGTGGCGACGTAATCCTCGACCACCTCTTCGCCCAGGCTCATCTCCGGCAGGCGGGCGGGCGCCTCCTCGATGCCTTCGCCGTCCATGTCGCCGGCGAAGAGGGGCAGCGGGCGCGCCGCGGTCAGCGCCTTGGCCTGCCACAGCGCCTCGCGCCGGCGCAGGCCGAGGGCGGCGAAGGCATCGGCCTCGGCCAGGCGGGCGAGGACCGCGGGGGCGACCCCGGCGCGGCGCCAGACATCCTCCACCGTCTGGTAGCCGTTGCCGCGCGCCGCGGTGATCCAGGCGGCGTCTTCCTCCTTCAGGCCCTTGATCTGGCGCAGCCCCAGGCGCAGCGCCAGGCCGCGCCCGCGGGGGTCGGGCTCCATCACGTTGTCCCAGTAGCTGGACTGGATGCAGACCGGGCGCACCTCGACCCCGTGTTCGCGGGCATCGCGGACGATCTGCGCGGGGGCGTAGAACCCCATCGGCTGGGCGTTCAGCAGCGCGCAGGCGAAGATCCCGGGGTGGTGGCATTTCAGCCAGGCCGAGGCATAGACCAGCAGCGCGAAGCTGGCGGCGTGGCTTTCGGGAAACCCGTAGGAGCCGAAGCCCTCGATCTGGCTGAAGCAGCGTTCGGCAAAGGCCTGGTCGTACCCGTTGGCGGCCATGCCCCGCATGAAGCGGTTGCGGAACTCGCTGACGTTGCCGTGTTTCTTGAAGGTGGCCAGGGCGCGGCGCAGGCGGTCGGCCTCCTCCGGGGTGAAGCCGGCGCCCAGGATGGCGATCTGCATCGCCTGTTCCTGGAACAATGGCACGCCCAGGGTCTTGCCCAGCACCTCGCCCAGCGCGTCGGAGGGGAAATGCACCTTTTCCTCGCCGTTGCGGCGGCGGATGTAGGGGTGGACCATGTCGCCCTGGATCGGCCCGGGGCGGATGATCGCCACCTCGATCACCAGGTCGTAGAAGTTGCGCGGCCGCATCCGCGGCAGGAAGTTCATCTGCGCCCGGCTTTCCACCTGGAAGACGCCGACGGAATCGGCCCGGCAGAGCATGTCGTAGACCGCCGGGTCCTCCTGCGGGAGGGTGGAAAGCGTGTAGCGCGTGCCGTGGTGCTGGGCCAGCAGGTCGAAGGCCTTGCGGATGCAGGTCAGCATGCCCAGGCTCAGCACGTCGACCTTCAGGATGCCCAGCGCGTCGATGTCGTCCTTGTCCCAGCAGATGACGGTGCGGTCCTCCATCGCGGCGTTCTCGACCGGGACCAGCTCGTCCAGCCGCCCCTCGGTGATGACGAAACCGCCGACGTGCTGGCTGAGGTGGCGCGGGAAGCCGATGATCTCCTCGATCAGTTCCAGCGTCATGGCGAGGCGCGGATCGCGCGCGTCGAGGCCGATCTCCGCCAGCCGGGCGTCGCGCGCCACGTCGAGGCCGTAGAACCCCCAGAGCTGCGAGGACAGCGCCGCCACCGTGTCGCGGCTCAGCCCCATGGCGGCGCCGACCTCGCGGATGGCCCGCTTGCCGCGGTAGTGGATCACCGTGGCGCAGAGCCCGGCGCGGTGGCGGCCGTAGCGTTCGTAGATGTGCTGGATCACCTCCTCGCGGCGCTCGTGCTCGAAATCCACGTCGATGTCGGGCGGCTCGTCCCGGGCCTCGGAGACGAAGCGCTCGAAGACCATGGTGCCGATCTCCGGCGAGACGGAGGTGACCCCCAGCGCGTAGCAGACGACCGAGTTGGCGGCCGAGCCGCGCCCCTGGCACAGGATGCCGCGGGAGCGGGCGAAATGGACGATGTCGCGCACCGTCAGGAAGTAGGGTTCGTACTTCAGCTTGGCGATCAGCCGCAGCTCGTGCTCCAGCAGGCGCTGCACCCGCTCCGGCGCGCCTTGCGGGTAGCGCCAGTTGAGGCCGGCGCGGGCCAGCCGCTCCAGCCGCTGGGCCGGGGTTTCGCCGGCGCTGATCTCGGAGGGGTATTCGTAGCGCAGCTCGTCCAGCGAGAAGCGCAGCCGCCGCGCCAGCGCCCCGGCGCGGTCCACCGCCGCGGCGTGGCGGCCCAGCAGGCGGCGCATTTCCGCGGGGCTGCGCAGCCGCGGCTCGGCGTTGGGCAGGGCGTCGCGGCCCAGGGTCTCGACGGTGCGGCCGGTGCGGATGGCGGTCAGCACGTCGGCCAGCCGGCGGCGGCGGCCGTGGTGCATCAGCGGGCAGGCGCTGGCCAGGGTCGGCAGGCCCAGCTCGGCGGCCTGGGCGGCGCGGCGGTCGAAGCGCGCCGCGTCCTGCCCGTCGTAGACCGGGCTCAGCACCAGGTGCATCTGCCCGCCGTAGCGCCGCGCCAGCCGCCGCGCGGGGCCAAGCCAGGCCTCGCCCGCCCCGTCCTGGCCCGGCCGGGGCAGGGCGGCGGGGGGATGCAGCAGGAACTCCAGCCCCTCGGCCGTCTCGGGCAGGTCTTCCAGCCGCAGGGCGCATTCGCCCTTGGGCGCGCGCAGCCGGCCGCGCGTCAGCAGCCGGCACAGCAGCCCCCAGCCGGCGCGGGTGGCGGCCAGGACGGTCAGGTCGGGGGCATCCTCCAGCCGCAGCCGCGCGCCGGCGATCAGCCGCGGCGTGTGGAAGATCTGCGCCGAAAGCGGCGGCGTGCCGGGGGCCGGGGCGCCGGGCGGGGCGGGCGGGCCGATCGGCCCCTCGGCCGCCTCCTGCGCCGCGCGCTGGCGCAGCTGGCGCGCGATCTCCCGCGCGCGGGCATGGGCGCGCACGATCCCGGCGACGGAATTGACGTCGGCGATGGCGATCGCCTCCAGCCCCAGCAGGGCGGCACGCTCCATGTATTCCTCGGGGTGGGAGGCGCCGGTCAGGAAGGTGAAGTTCGAGGTGATCGAAAGCTCGGCATACATGCGGCCATGATATTCCCCTTTTGTTCTCTTTTGGAGTCCCCCCGCCTCACAGCGCCGCGAGGTCACCGCCCCGTGCCGCCCCGTGGCCCGGCGTGCGGAAGCGGCACCTAGAGGTGGGGGCGGAACTCTTCCAGCACGGCCTCGTAGACCGCGCGCTTGAAGGGAACGATGGCGCCGGGCAGCTCCTGCGGCGGGATCCAGCGCCATTCCGAGAATTCGGGGTGCGCCGTGGCGATGTCGATCTGCGAATCCTCGCCCAGGAACCGGGCCAGGAACCATTTCTGCTTCTGGCCACGGAAGCGCCCCTTCCAGATGCGCGGCACCAGGTCGGCGGGCAGATCGTAGGTCAGCCAGCCGGCAGTTTCGGCCTCCAGCCGCACGAGGTCGGGCGTCACGCCGATCTCCTCGCCCAGCTCGCGCAGCGCGGCGGTGGCGGGCGCCTCGCCCGGGTCGATCCCGCCCTGCGGCATCTGCCAGGCGGGCGCCTCGCTGTCGATGCGCTGGCCGGCGAAGACCTGGCCGGCGCGGTTCACCAGCATCACCCCCACGCAGGGGCGGTAGGGCAGGGCGTCGATCTGCGCCTGGCTCATCCGGGTCATGGAACCTCTCGCGGCAAGGAAAGGAAGGGGGGCGCGGGCGCGGGCCGAGGGGCCGCGCGCCCGCTGGCCCTTACTCCTCGGTCTTGGCCTCGGCGGCCATGGCGCCGGGGCGCAGCACGTCCAGCGCCGTCAGGCCCTTCAGCAGGTCGATGGCATAGGCCAGCTGATAGTCTTCCTCGCGCAGCTTGGCGGCGGCCTCCGCGCGGGCGCGGTCTTCCTCGATCTGCCGGATCTCGTCCTCGGAGAGGCTGTCGTTGTCCAGGCTGCCCCGCAGGTCCGCCTCGGAGCGCGAGCGCGGCGTCGTGCCGTCTTCCTCTTCCTCGGTGGCCTCGGCGCGGCGCGGCTGTTCGACCACGATGTCGGGCGAGACGCCCAGCGCCTGGATCGACCGGCCCGAGGGCGTGTAGTAGCGCGCCGTGGTCAGGCGCATCGCGCCCTCGCCCCGCAGCGGCATGACCGTCTGGACCGAGCCCTTGCCGAAGCTCTTGGTGCCCACGACGATGGCGCGGCGGTGGTCCTGCAGCGCCCCGGCGACGATTTCCGACGCGGAGGCGGAGCCGCCATTGATCAGCACGACGATCGGCTTGCCCTGGGCGAGGTCCCCCTCGGTGGCGTTGTAGCGGTCGCCATCCTCCGGCTGGCGGCCGCGGGTCGAGACGATCTCGCCCTCCTCCAGGAACGCGTCCGAGACGCGGATCGCCTGGGTCAGCAGCCCGCCCGGGTTGTTGCGCAGGTCCAGAACGATGCCGTTGACCTCCTCCAGGCCGCCGGCGGCCTCGATCTGCTCTTCCAGCCCCTCCTTGAGGTTGGGATAGGTCTGATCGTTGAAGGTGGTCACGCGCAGCACCACGGTGTCCCCCTCGAGGCGCGAGCGGACGGCCGTCAGGGTGATCGTGTCGCGGATGATCGAGACGTCGAAGGGCTCCGGCTCGCCCTCGCGCACCACGGTGATGATGATCTCGCTGCCGACCGGGCCGCGCATCAGCTCCACCGCCTCGTTCAGGGTCAGGCCCAGCACCGATTCGCCGTCGACATGGGTGATGAAATCGCCCGATTCGATGCCCGCGCTGTCGGCCGGGGTGCCGTCGATGGGCGAGACGACCTTGACGAAGCCATCCTCCTGCGTGACCTCGATGCCGAGGCCGCCGAACTCGCCCCGGGTCTGCACGCGCATGTCGGCGGCGTCCTTGGGCGAGAGGTAGCTTGAATGCGGGTCGAGCGAGGTGAGCATGCCGTTGATCGCCGCCTCGATCAGCTCGCTTTCTTCCACTTCCTCGACATATTGCGCGCGGATACGCTCGAAGATGTCGCCGAAGAGGTCGAGCTGCTCGTAGACGCTGGCCTTGGCGCCGCTTTCCTGGGCGAGGAGGGGACCGGCCACCTGCGTGGTGGCGACGATACCGGCCAATGTGCCGCCGATGGCGGCCATGACGAATTTCTTCATGCGATCATTCCTTGTCCAGGGTGAACCAGTCCAGCGGGTCCACCGGGCGTTTGCCCTGTCTCACTTCTATATAGAGCGTTTCGCTGCGGTCGGCGCCAGCCCCCTCACCGGCCTGTGACAGCACCGCGCCGACGGGCGGATCCTCGCCCCCCATCAGCCCGACGGGGCTGCCCGCGGGCAGCACCTGGCCGGCCTCGCCGTAGGTCACGTCCAGCCCGGCGAGCACCAGCAGCATGCCCGCCTGCGGCTCCAGGATCGAGACCTGGCCGTAGTCCAGCAGCGGCCCGCGGTAGCGGATGGTGGCGGCCACCGGGGTGGTCACCAGCGCGCGCGGCCGGGTGGCCAGGACGATGCCGGGGCGGGCGACGCCGGCGGCGTCTTCCTCGCCGGCGCGGCGCAGCAGCCGGCCCTGCGCCGGCAGCGGCAGCTTGCCCTTGCGCCGGCTCAGGTCCGGCAGGCCGGCGGGGGGCGCGTCGCCGCCCAGTTCCGTCAGCCCCGAGGCGAACCCCTCCAGCGTTTCGGTGGCGGCGATCAGCACCGCCGTCTGCACCGGGTCCTCGGTGAAGCGGCGCGGCAGGTTGCGCCGGTCCGCCACCGCCTGCGACAGCGCGGTGCGCGCCGCCTGCGCGCCCTGCAGCCCCTCGGCCAGCTTGGCGGCGGCGTCCTCCTGCAGCACCCGCAGGTCGGTGAC
>JBPEXR010000201.1:0-3928 GCA_052031355.1 Paracoccaceae bacterium | reverse complement strand
TCTGCGCCGCCCATTCGCCGGTGGTGGCCCCGGCGCGGGCCGCCTCGATCGAGGCGGGCATGATGTTGCGCCCGGCCTCGGCGTCCTCGCGCAGGCGGCGCAGGGCGGCCTCCACCGCCTCACCGTCGCGCTGGGCGCGCCATTCGGCCAGCCGGCCGATCTGTTCCGCCTCGACCTGCGGGTCGACCGTCAGGATGCCGCCGTCGGCGCCCAGCAGGGGCGAGGCTTCGCCCTCGGTCCACTTGTTAACGCCCACGACGACGGTCTCGCCCGCCTCGATGCGGGCCAGCCGCTCGGCGTTCGATTCGACCAGCCGGGTCTTCATGTATTCGATCGCCGAGATCGCGCCGCCCATCGCCTCGAGCTGGCGCAGCTCGTGCCGCGCGCCCTCCTTCAGCTCGGCGACCTTCGCCTCGACCGCCGGGTTCTGGTCGAAGAGGTCGTCGAACTCCAGCAGGTCGGTCTCGTAGGCCAGGATCTGCTGCATGCGCAGCGACCACTGCTGGTCCCAGGGGCGGGGCAGGCCGAGCGCTTCGTTCCAGGCGGGCAGCTGCACCGCGCGGGCCCGCGCCTTCTTCGACAGGGTGACCGCCAGCATCTCGATCAGGATGCGGTGGACGTTGTTCTCGGGCTGCTGCTCCGTCAGGCCAAGCGAGTTCACCTGAACGCCGTAGCGGAAGCGCCGGTACTTCGGGTCCTCGACGCCGTAGCGCTCGCGGCAGATCTCGTCCCAGAGGTCCACGAAGGCGCGCATCTTGCACATCTCGGTGACGAAGCGGATGCCGGCGTTCACGAAGAAGGAGATGCGTCCGACGAGGCGCGGGAAATCATGCGCCGGCACCGTGGGGCGCAGCGCGTCGAGCACCGCCTGCGCCGTGGCCAGGGCGAAGGCCAGCTCCTGCTGCGGCGTCGCGCCGGCCTCCTGCAGGTGGTAGGAGCAGACGTTCATCGGGTTCCACTTGGGCACGTTGTCGTAGCAATAGCTCGCCACGTCCGCGATCAGCTTCAGCGAAGGCTCGGGCGGGCAGATGTAGGTGCCGCGGCTGAGGTATTCCTTGATGATGTCGTTCTGCACCGTGCCCTGCAGCTTGGCGAGGTCGGCGCCCTGTTCCTCGGCCACCGCGATGTAGAGGGCCAGCAGCCAGGGCGCGGTGGCGTTGATCGTCATCGAGGTGTTCATCTGCTCCAGCGGGATGTCCTGGAACAGCACGCGCATGTCGCCCAGGTGGCAGACCGGCACGCCGACCTTGCCCACCTCGCCACGCGCCAGCGGATGGTCGCTGTCGTAGCCCGTCTGGGTCGGCAGATCGAAGGCCACCGACAGCCCCGTCTGCCCCTTGGCGAGGTTCGCGCGGTACAGCGCGTTGGAGGCCGCGGCGGTCGAATGGCCGGCGTAGGTGCGGATCAGCCAGGGCCGGTCCTTCTGATGCTCGCTCATCGGTGGCTTCCCCTTGGGTCGGTAACATTATTGCTTGCCAGACGTAATATCGGACAGAATATGGCCCTGTCAATTCGCCGCGGCGCGGCATTTCGGGGCGCCGCAATGCAGCGTGCCCGGCGCTGTGCCCGCCGGCCCGCGCGGGCTATCCTGCCCGCGGGACAGATGGAGGGACAGATGACCGGCTATGAATTCGTGCTGTTTCTGCACTTCGCGGCGATCGGTGTCGGCGGGGCTGCGAACTTTGGCATTCCGGCAGTGGGCGCGGCCGCCCGGCGCATGGAGCCGGGGCAGATGCCGATGGTGGCGCCCATCGTGCGCAACCTGATCATCCTGGGGCATGGCGCGCTGGGCGTGCTGATCGTCACCGGGGCGATCCTGGCCGCGCTTTCGGGCGCCTTCACCACCGGCGGGGGCTGGTTCTGGGCGAAGCTGGCCTTCGTGGTGCTGCTGATCGCCGGGATCGCCGTCTCGGCCCGCAACGGGCGCCGAGCGATGTCCGGCGACGCCGAGGCCGCGGCCCGGGCGCCGAAGCTGGGGATGCTGAACAACCTCGCCTTCCTGCTGATCGTCTTCGCGGCGGTGGCGGCCTTCGGCTAAGCCTTTACCGGGGGCGCCAAACCTGTAAACGTCGCGCGATGTTTCGCTTGGTGGAAGTTCCGCTTTGGCTGCTGGTGCTGATCGTCCTCTTCGCGGCGGTCACCTTCGCATCGCATTTTCTGCTGCCCTCGGTCCGCTGGTTCTTCCGGCGCCGGATGGAGCGCGCGGTGGCGCGGCTGAACACCCGCCTGCGCCGCCCGATCCAGCCGTTCAAGCTGGCGCGGCGGCACGACATGATCCAGCGCCTGATCTATGACCCGGAGGTGAACCGCGCCGCGGTCGAGCATGCCCGGGCCCGCGGCATCCCCGAGAACGTCGCCTTCGAGGAGGCGCGCCGCTATGCCCGCGAGATCGTGCCGCGCTTCTCGGCCGCGGCCTATTTCGGCTTCGCGATCCGGGTGGCGCGCTGGCTGTCCCGCGCCCTCTACCGCGTGCGCCTGGTGCCCCACCGCGCCGATGCGCTGGCGGGCATCCCGCAGGACGCGACGGTGGTCTTCGTGATCAACCACCGCTCCAACATGGACTACGTTCTGGTCACCTACCTGGCGGCCGAGCAATCGGCCCTGGCCTACGCGGTGGGCGAATGGGCGCGTGTCTGGCCGCTTTCGGCGCTGATCCGGGCCATGGGCGCCTATTTCATCCGGCGCAAATCGCAGAACGCGCTCTACCGCACGGTGCTGGCCCGCTACGTGGCGCTGGCGACCGAGGGCGGCGTGACCCAGGCGATGTTCCCCGAGGGCGGGCTCAGCGTTACCGGCGCGCTGACGGCGCCCAAGCGCGGGCTGCTGAAATACATGGTCGATCAGTTCGACACCGAGGGGCGCGATTTGGTCTTCGTGCCCGTGGCGCTGAACTACGACCGGGTGCTGGAGGACCGCATCCTGGTCGAGGCGGCGCAGCGCGGCGGGCGCCGGTTCCAGGCGCGCATCTCCGTCGTGGCGCTGTTCACCCTGCGGCAGGTGATGCTCTGGCTGCGCGGGCGCTACCGGCGGTTCGGCACTGCGGCGGTCAGCTTCGGCGCGCCGCTGTCGTTGCGCGAGATGCGCGCCGCCGGCCGCGGCGACCCGCAGGACCTGGCGGGCGAGCTGATCCGCCGCATCGGCCGCGCGGTGCCGCTGGTGCCGGTGCCGCTGGCCGCCTGGGCGCTGTGCCAGGGGGCGGCCGACCGGGCCGCGGTGACGGCGCGCATCGCCTGGGCGCTGGAGGCTGTCGGCGCGCGCAACCCGGGCGGCGAGGGGCGGCCCGACCCGGCGCGCTGGGCGGCGACGGGGCTGCACATCCTGCGCCGGCGCGGGCTGATCCACGAGGAGGGCGGGCGAATCACCGTGACCGAGGGCGAGGGGCCGCTGCTGGCCTATTACGCCGCCTCGCTGGAGCACGTTCTGCCGGCCGCAGAGCCCGCCAATGCTGCGACTGCAAAGGAAAATGCTGCAGTCGCTGGGTCATAAAATTACAATTTACGACCCGTCACCGTTGCATCGTTGCGCAATGGGCGCTATCTCCCCTAGGCAGAGCGCAGCGATTCCGCGCTGCGGCGAGAACCAGGGAGACAGAGATGGCACTGGACACCCAGCCCGGCATCGCGGCCTACGAGGCCCCGGAGAAGGACCTTTACGAGATCGGCGAGATGCCGCCCCTCGGCTATGTGCCCCAGAAGATGTACGCGTGGACGATCCGCCGCGAGCGGCACGGCGAGCCCGACAAGAGCTTCGAGGTCGAGGTCGTCGACGTGCCCCGGCCCGACAGCTACGAGGTGCTGGTCCTCGTCATGGCCGCGGGCGTCAACTACAACGGCGTCTGGGCCGGGCTCGGCATCCCGATCAGCCCCTTCGACGTGCACAAGGCCGAATACCACATCGCCGGCTCCGATGCCTCGGGCATCGTCTGGGC
>JBPEXR010000200.1:0-7204 GCA_052031355.1 Paracoccaceae bacterium | reverse complement strand
ATGCTCTGGGTCGGCTGGTTCGGCTTCAACGGCGGCTCGCAACTGGCGGCGGACGGCGGCGCGGCCATGGCGCTGACGGTCACGCATATCTCCGCCGCCACCGCCTCGCTGACCTGGGCCTTGTGGGAGCGGATAAAGTTCGGCAAGGCCAGCCTCGTCGGCATGGTCACCGGCACGATCGCGGGCCTTGCCTCGATCACCCCGGCCAGCGGCTTCGTCGGCCCGGCCGAGGCGCTGGCCATCGGCGCGGTGGCGGGCATCCTGTGCCAGGAGGCGGTTCTGGTGGTGCGCAACCGCCTGCAGATCGACGACACGCTGGACGTCTTCGCCGTGCACGGCGTCGGCGGCATCTTCGGCACGCTGATGATCGCCGTCTTCGGCCAGGGCGCCTGGGTGGCGCAGCTGGGTGGGCTGGCGATCGTCGGTGTCTTCACCGTGGTCGTCACTTACGCGCTGGTCAAACTGGTGGCCCTGGTCACCCCGCTGCGCGTGGACGCGGAGACCGAAACGAACGGCCTCGACATCTCGGTCCATGGCGAGAGGGCCTACGACCACGTCTCCTGACACATCACCTTAGAGAACGCGAAAGGCCGGGGGATTCCCCGGCCTTACGCGTGCGTCTTCACCCGGGTCTCAGGCGCTGATATCGGTCCCGGTCGGCCGGTTCGCGTTGGCGGCGCTGGCATAGGCCGATTGCGCGGCCTGGGCGCTGGGGGTGGTCAACGGGCCGGCCTTCTCGCCCTCGCGCGACAGACGTGCGACGAGGTCTTCCTGCATCAGAAGCTGGCGCATCCGCTCGGCCGCGGCCTTGGCGAAGGCGACCTCTTCCTCGGCGCTCAGCTTCGGCGCGGCGGCTTGGGCGGGCGTCTTGGACGGGGCCGCGGTGCTGTTGCCGTTCGATGCGCCGGACGCGGCACCACTCGAGCCACCGTTCGTGCCACCGTTCGCGCCATCGCCCGAGGTTCCGGAGCCGCCAGACCCTTGGGCGCCGCCCGCGCCTTTCGTGCCGCTGCCCTCGTCCGGGGCGTCGGTGCCGTCATCGGGCGCAGGCTCGGTCTTCGGCTCGTCTTCTTTCTTGCGCAGATTGATCAAGTCGACCGGGGAAACCCCGCCGGAACCTGACGTAGAGGAAACTTCCGACATAACAATACTCCTTGCCAATGGCGCGGAGGTTAAAGGCGATTCATGCCCCTCAGGCGGCAGGAATCGGGCGCGGGGGGCGGCAAATGGGGTCGTTTTGCGTCATTTCCCGCGGGGGCTGCAGCTTCCCGGCGGGGCTGCAACCGGGGATCAGCCGTAAAGCTCGGCCGCCCGCCGCTCGAAGGCGCGCACGATTCGCTGCATGGCGTCGTAGAAGAACAGGCCCGCCGCGCTTTGAAGGATGCGGTTGCGAAACTCGAAATCGACGTAGAATGTCACCTCGCAACCCCCGTCCACGTCGCGAAAAGCCCAGTTGGACTGCATGTGGTGGAACGGCCCGTCGAGGTATTCGGTGTCGATCTTCTTCTCCCCCGGCCAGAGGGTCACGCGGGAGGTGAAACGCTCCCTGAACACCTTGAAGGAGATGACGAGGTCGGCGGTCATCACCTCCGCCGCGCCCTGCGGCTCGACCGAGCGCACGCGGGCGGCCGCGCACCAGGGCAGAAACTCCGGATAATGCTTCACATCCGCGACCAGATCGTACATTTGCTGCGCCGTGTACGGCAGGGTTCGGGTTTCGGAATGTGTCGGCATCGGTTCCCGTTTCGGCGTGCCCGTTTGGACGTGCCCTTTACACGTGACAGTGCCGCCTGATGTCGTATCCTGCGCCCGGAAAATCAAGGGGATAAAATGTCCGACCGCCCTTACGCCATCGACGAGATGATCTCGGCCAAGACCATCGCCGCGCGGATCGAGGACCTGTGCCGCGAGATCCAGCGCGAGTTTGCCCAGACCGAAAAGCTGGTCGTCGTCGGCCTGCTGCGGGGCTCTTTCGTCTTCATCGCCGACCTGGTGCGGGAGCTGGACCTGCCGGTCGAGGTGGATTTCCTGGAAGCCTCCTCCTACGGGGACGCGATGGAATCGAGCCGCGAGGTGCGCATCCTCAAGGACCTGCGCGGTGCCATCGAGGGGCGCGACGTGCTGGTGGTGGAGGATATCGTCGACACCGGCCACACGCTGAACCACGTCACGCACCTGCTGGAATCGCGCGGGCCGAAAAAGCTGCGCTCCATCGCGCTGCTGGACAAGCCCAGCCGGCGCGAGGTGCCGCTGAAGGCCGACTGGACGGGTTTCGAGATTCCGGACGAATTTGTCGTGGGTTACGGGATCGACTTCGCGCAGCGCAACCGCAACCTGCCTTTCATCGGCAAGGTGCGCTTCACCGACGGCGGCTGACCGCCCGCCATGTCGCCGTGGTTCTTCCTGCGCATGGCGCAATGGGCGCGCCGCCCGCCCTCGGCCCGCACCGTCGTGCTGGTGCTGGCGGTGATCGCGGCCTGCCTTGCCCTTTATGCCGTCGAGCGCTGGGTCGGCTGGCCCGAGGCGCTGACGGGCGAATGGACCCGCCCGCCGATGCGCCTGCGCTAGCCGCGCCGGGTCAGGCGCTGGCGCCCAGCCGCTTCAGACGCGCCGCGCGCAGCCGCGCGAAATCATCGCCCGCGTGGTAGGACGACCGCGTCAGCGGCGTGGCAGAAACCATCAGGAACCCCTTGCCATAGGCCGCTTTTTCGTAGGCGGCAAACTCGTCGGGGTGCACGAACCGCTCGACCGCATGATGCTTCGGCGTGGGCTGCAGATACTGCCCGATGGTCAGGAAATCGACATCCGCCGCGCGCATGTCGTCCATCACCTGGCGCACCTGCTGCGCGGTCTCGCCCAGGCCGACCATGATGCCGGACTTGGTGAAGATCTCCGGGTCCAGTTCCTTTACCTTCTGCAACAGGCGCAGCGAATGGAAGTAGCGCGCCCCGGGCCGCACCTCCGGGTAAAGGCCCGGAACGGTTTCGAGGTTGTGGTTGAAGACATCCGGCTTTGCGGCGACGACCACCTCCAGCGCGCCGGGGGCGGAGCGCAGGAAATCCGGCGTCAGGATCTCGATCGTGGTGCCCGGGTTGCGGTGGCGCACCGCGCGGATGGTCTGGGCGAAATGCTCTGCCCCGCCGTCCTCCAGGTCGTCCCGGTCGACCGAGGTGATGACCACGTGGTTCAGCCCCAGCTTGCTGACCGCATCGGCCACGCGCCCCGGCTCGAAGACGTCCAGCGCGTCGGGCCGGCCGGTGGCGATGTTGCAGAAGGTGCAGCCGCGCGTGCAGATGTCGCCCATGATCATCATGGTGGCGTGGCCCTGGCTCCAGCATTCGCCGGCGTTGGGGCAGCTGGCCTCTTCGCAGACGGTGACGAGACCATGCTCGCGCATGATGCGCCGCGTGTCGGCATAGCCCTTGCCCGAGGGCGCCTTGACGCGGATCCAGTCGGGCTTCTTGGGCTGCGCGTTGTCGGGGCGGTGCGCCTTTTCCGGGTGGCGCTGGGCCGCGTCTTTCAGATCGCGCAGGACCGGGATTCTGGGTTCAGTCAAATCGCTTCCCCGCATCAGGTAGGGTCAAGCCGCCGGGCGGCAGTCGGGCCATAGCATAGGCATAGGGGCGTCCAAACGCCAGCCGGATCATAGCGGCTATGCACGCGGCGAAAGCCGGTGAAATCAAGGTTTTGCCGCGCTGCGGCACCAAAGGGGGTTGAGGAAAGATTGGAACCTTTCTAAGTCAGTCGCGATGAATCCCAACGCAAGAATCCGAGGAGAGCAATCATGAAAGCCGGAGTGAAACTGCCCGACGTGACCTTCCGCACCCGCGTGCGCGACGAAGCCGTGGGCGGCCCGAACCCCTTCCGCTGGGAAGACAAGACCACCGCCGACTACTTTGCCGGCAAGCGCGTGGTCCTGTTCTCGCTGCCCGGGGCCTTCACGCCGACCTGCTCGACCTACCAGCTGCCCGGGTTCGAGGAGAACTTCGACAAGTTCCGCGAGCACGGCATCGACGACATCTACTGCATGTCCGTCAACGATGCCTTCGTGATGAACAAATGGGCCGAGATGCAGGGCATCAAGAACGTCAAGGTGATCCCCGACGGCTCGGGCGAGTTCACCCGCCGCATCGGCATGCTGGTCTGCAAGGACAACCTCGGCTTCGGCATGCGCTCCTGGCGCTATGCGGCCATCGTCAACGACGGTGTCATCGAAGCGTGGTTCGAGGAGCCGGGCCTGTGCGACAACCACGGCGAGGATCCCTACGGCGAAAGCTCGCCCGAGAACCTGCTGTCCTACCTGGAAAACGCGCGCGCGTCCGAAGCGGCCTGATGCGCCGCGCCGCGCAGGCGCTTTGAATGTTGCAACGCCCCGGCCCATCGCGCCGGGGCGTTCGCGTTTCAGATCAGCCGATCAGCGTCGCCTCGGGGCCCAGGCGGTCGTAGTGCCGCTTCAGCCGTTGCAGGGCGATGCGCAGGACGATCTTGCCGGAGCGTGCCGACCAGCCCAGGGATTTTTCTGCGCTTTCAAGGCCTTCCAGTTGGCAGCAACAGCGTAGCGCGACATCGCCCAGCCCCGGGCCAAGTTCCGCCAGCGCAGCCTCCAGCCGTGCCCGGGCGTCCATCCGGCGGGCCGGGCCGTCGCCCTCCGAGCCCGAAGAACCCGCGGGGCGAGTCGCGGGGCCGCGCATCATTTGCGACCAGTTTCCAACGGGTTGCCCGATGGTGCTGACAAGCTCGAAATCCTCGCGCAGCCGCTCGCCCCGGCGCTGCAGATCGTCAGGTGAAGGAGTCGCGCATCTCCGACTTGCGGCGCTGGACGTAGCTCTCCAGCGCTTCGCGCGTGCCGGGGTCGATGGGCGGCGCCTCGTATTCGCGCAGCATCTTCTCCACCCGGGCGGCGGCCAGGGCCTGCGTGTCGCGCGCGCCCTCCTCCTCCCAGGTCTCGAAGGGCTTGTAGTCCAGCACTTCGGTGCGCCAGAACGCGCTCTTGAAATGCGCCTGCGTATGGGCGCAGCCCAGGTAGTGCCCGCCGGGCCCGACCTCGCGCATCGCGTCCATCGCCTGCGCCTGCTCGTCCACCGCGACGCCCGCGGCCAGCTTGTGCAGCACGCCCAGCTGGTCGGCATCCATCACGAACTTCTCGTAAGAGGAGACAAGCCCCCCCTCCAGCCAGCCGCAGGCGTGCAGCATGAAGTTGACGCCGCCCAGCAGCGCCGCGTTCAGTGTATGCGCGGTCTCGTAGGCCGCCTGCGCGTCGGGCAGTTTCGAGCCGCAAAGCCCCCCGCCGGAGCGGAACGGCAGGTTCATCCGCCGCGCCAGCTGCCCGGCCCCGTAAAGGATCTGGCTGGCCTCGGGCGTGCCGAAGGTGGGCGCGCCGGAGTTCATGTCGATCGAGGTGACAAAGGCGCCGAAGATCACCGGCGCGCCGGGCCGCACGAGCTGGGAATAGGCGACGCCGGCCATGACCTCGGCCAGCACCTGCGTCAGCGTGCCGGCGACCGAGACCGGCGCCATGGCCCCGCCGACGATGAAGGGCGAGACGATGCAGGCTTGCCCGGCCTCGGCATAGACCTCCAGCGCGCCCATCATCACCTCGTCGAACGTCAAGGGCGAGTTGACGTTGATCAACGAGACCATCTTGGGATCGCCCGCCATCGCCTCCTCGCCGAACAGCAGGCGGCACATCTCGACGCTGTCGCGGGCGCGGTCCGGGTCGGTGACCGAGCCCATGAAGGGCTTGTCGCTCAGCGTCATGTGCGCCAGCAGCATGTCGAGGTGGCGCTTGTTGACCGGCACGTCGGTGGGCTCGCACAGGGTGCCGCCTGAATGGTGCAGCCAGCGCGAGCGATAGCCCAGTTTCACGAAGTTGCGGAAATCCTCGATCGTGGCGTAGCGGCGGCCGCGGGCCGTGTCGCGCACGAAGGGCGGCCCATAGACCGGGGCCAGCACCAGGCTGTCGCCGCCGATCTCGACCCGCCGGTCGGGGTTGCGCGCGTCCTGGGTGAACCGCGCGGGCGCCGTGGCGCAAAGCTTGCGCGCCAGCCCGCGCGGGATATGCACGCGGTCGCCCTGCACATCCGCCCCCGCCTGGCGCCAGCGGTCCAGCGCGCCGGGGTTGCTGGGAAAGGCGACGCCGATCTCCTCCAGCACCGTCTCGGCATTGGCCTCGATGATCTCCAGCGCCTCGGCGTTCAGGATCTCGTAGTTCGGGATCTTGCGTTCGATAAAGCGCGCCATCTCGACGTGGGTCGATCCATGCGCCGCGCGCCGGGCGGCCCCGCCGCCGCCGCGTCCCCTGCGCCGGGTTGCTGCCTCTGCCATCGGTGATACCTCGCTGCCTTTGCCCCTGCGGTGCCGAGCCGTGCCGGCGCCGATGCTTGCGCCGCCGCGCCGTCCGCTTGCCCCAGCTTTAGGGCAGATCGCCCCGGTGCTTTCTGCGATTTGCGCCGCTTGGCGCGCAAAAACGACATGCGGCCCGGCGCTGGGCGCGGGGCGGATGCCTGTCTCTTGCCAAGGCGGGGGCGCGGCTTTACTGGAACGGCATGGATAAGACAGCCCACGACCGCCTTCTCATCATCGATTTCGGCAGCCAGGTGACGCAGCTGATCGCGCGCCGCCTGCGCGAGCTGAACGTCTATTGCGAAATCCACCCCTACCAGAACGTCACCGAGGCGTTCCTGAAGGACTTCGCCCCGCGCGCGGTCATCTTCTCGGGCGGGCCGGATTCGGTGACGCGGGAAGGCAGCCCCCGCCCGCCGAAAGCTGTCTACGAGATGGGCGTGCCGATCCTGGGCATCTGCTACGGCCAGCAGGTGATGATGCACGACCTCGGGGGCCGCGTCGTCGGCGGCGAGGGCACGTCGGAGTTCGGCCGCGCCTGGGTCAGCCCGGGCGAGACGCGGATCGACCTTCTGAAGGGCTGGTTCATGGACGGCTCGGGGCGCGAGCAGGTCTGGATGAGCCACGGCGACCATGTGGCTGAACTGGCGCCCGGATTTGCCGTCTACGGCACCTCGCCCGGCGCCCCCTTCGCGATCACCGCGGACCTGGAGCGGCGCTTCTACGCGGTGCAGTTCCACCCAGAGGTGCACCACACGCCGAACGGGCGCACCCTCTACCAGAACTTCCTGCGCGACGCGGGCTTCACCGGCGACTGGACGATGGACGCCTACCGCGACGAGGCGGTGCGCAAGATCCGCGA
>JBPEXR010000020.1:0-2724 GCA_052031355.1 Paracoccaceae bacterium | reverse complement strand
CGCTGGCGCTGTTGGCGGCGGGCGATCTTCTGATGCCCGAAGCGCTGGCCCGCGCCGCCCTCGCCCCGCTTGCCCGCACGCAGGTCGAGGCGCTGCCCGGGGCCGGCCATTCCATCCACTGGGACGCGCCGGAGGCCGTGGCGCAGCGCCTGCTGCCCTTCCTGGCGCGGCACGCGGCGGCCAGCACCGGGGCCGCGCAGGGCTGAAGGCCGGGGCGCCCGGGCTTTACGCGCCGCCCCCTGCCGCTTATGTCAGCCCCGAAGCAGCCCCGGAGAATGCCATGTCCCGCCAGATCCTCATCGCCCCGTCGATCCTCGCCGCCGATTTCGCCAATTTCGGCGCCGAATGCGCCGCGGTCGAGGCCGAGGGCGCCGACTGGATCCACGTCGATGTGATGGACGGGCATTTCGTGCCGAACCTGACCTTCGGCCCGGCCACCTGCAAGGCGATCCGCCCGCACATCAAGGGCACGATGGACGTGCACCTGATGATCGCCCCGGTCGATCCCTATATCGAGGCCTTCGCCGAGGCCGGCGCGGACATCCTGACCGCGCATGTGGAGGCCGGCCCGCACATCCACCGCACGCTGCAGGCCATCCGCGCCGCCGGGGTGCGCCCGGGCGTGGCGCTGAACCCCGGCACGCCGGTTGAGGCGGTTCTGCCGATCCTCGACATGGTGGACCTGGTCTGCGTGATGACGGTGAACCCGGGCTTCGGTGGGCAGAAGTTCATCCACAGCCAGGTGGAGAAGGTCCGCGCCCTGCGCGCCGCCATCGGCGACCGGCCCATCCATGTAGAGATCGACGGCGGCATCACGCCCGAGACCGCGCCGCTGGTCACCGAGGCCGGGGCCGACGTGCTGGTCGCCGGCTCGGCGGTCTTCAAGGGCGGCTCGGTGCAGGACACCGCGCCTTACGGCCGCAACATCCGCGCCATCCGCGAAGCGGCGGTCGGCGTCTGGGCGTGATGCTCAGGCCGCCCAGGCGGGGCGGTCGCGCGTGATCTCGTAATCGATCGGCTTGAAGTCGAAGTTGTTCGACTGCCCGGCGGAACAGGCCGTCATGCCGATGACGAGGTCCATCTGCGCGCGCAGCAGAAGGCGCTGGCCGGGCTTGCTGCGCGGCGGCAGCACGCGGATCTCGCCGCTGTCGCCGTTGACGTCCACGTGCATGAAGACATTGAAGGCGATCGGCACCTGGTCCGGCGATATGCCGTAGGGGGCCAGCGCCGCCTCCAGGTTTCCCTGGCAGCCCGGCACCGGGTCGTGATCGTCGTAGAGAATGCGGAACGTGTCGCGCGAACAGGGCGTCAGGGTGAAGTCGTGCCGGCCCACCTCGTCCGCCTCGATGGTCAGCATGACGTTCGAGCGGTTGGAATAAAGCGGATCGCCCGCGGTCAGGAACAGCCGGCTCGCATAGTCGATGCTCCGCCCGGAAGAGAGGTATTCCGCCCGGTCGCCCGCGTTGAACGCCACGAGGTCCGAGACCTGCTCGCCCTCGGGGTCGATCACCGTCAGGTAATCGCCCTTGGCCAGTTCGAACGCGGTGCCGGAACGCGGCGGAATGCGGGTCGTCATTCCTGCAGCTCCTTCGGCAGCTCCTTGCGCTCGAACGCCGGCTGCCAGTCGGGGCCGACCTCGCGGCCCGAGTATTGCGCCGCCTCCGCCCCCAGGCCGAAGTCGGCCAGCATCGGGTTGATCGAGCCGTTGTTGGCGATCTCACGCTCGCGGATGATCTTCTGCATCCGGGCATAGCGGCCATCGGCGCGCAGCTTCTCGAACTGGGCGTGGCTGTTGAAGACCAGCGCCGGCTTGGCGAACCGCCGCGCCGGGCGGCTGGCGCGCGGGTGCAGGCCGATGACGAAATAGCTTTCATGCGCCAGGCACAGCGAGAAATGCGGCGAGTTGGGATCGTCCGAGGTGCCGCTGTCCCAATCGTTGCCCGAGGCGACATCGAGGTTGTGCAGCGACTGCAGCCGGTTCCACAGCGCCTTCTCGAACTCGGCCTCCTCCAGGTCCTCGGGGCCGTCGAAGATGGCGACGAAGCTCTGCACCACCGGGCCCTGCGGGTCCAGCACCTCGGCGCCGAAATGCGCCAGCTCGCGGTGCAGGTCCAGGTCCGACGTGGCGGTGTCGATGGGCCCCGCGCGGACCACCGTCAGGGCATCGCGCACCAGGGCGCTTTTCGCCCCGACGCAGGGAAACTGCTCGGCTTCGATGAAGTCCTTGAAGGCTTCGACAAGCGGATCGACGGATCGGGCCATGGTGCACTCCTTCTTCCGGGGCGCAACGTGGCACCTAGGGCGGGGTTCCCCGCGCCGCGATCACGCTTCCGGGTGGAAATGCGCGTAGATCGCCTCGGCCAGCGTGTCGGAGATGCCCTCGACGGCCTTCAGGTCCGCGAGGTTGGCCCGCGTCACCGCCTTGGCCGAGCCGAAATGCGCCAGCAGCGCCCGCTTGCGCGTCGCCCCCACGCCGGCGATGTCGTCCAGCGGGTTGGCGCTGATCGCCTTGGTGCGCCGCGCGCGGTGGGTGCCGATGGCGAAGCGGTGCGCCTCGTCGCGCAGGCGCTGCACGAAGTAAAGGACCGGGTCGTTGTGGCGCAGCGCGAAGGGGCGGCGGCCGGGGCGGTGAAACTCTTCCTTGCCGGCGTCGCGGTCCACGCCCTTGGCCACGCCGACCATCGGGATGTCCTCGACCCCGTGGGCGCGCATGATCTCCGCCAC
>JBPEXR010000002.1:0-7944 GCA_052031355.1 Paracoccaceae bacterium | reverse complement strand
ATGCTGAACACCAAGGACATCGCCGGCTACCTGCGTCCGCTGGCGGGCGTGGCGGACAGCCTGACCGCGCTGTCGATCCCGGGCGAGGCGAACACCCTGCCCGCCGCCGCCACCGCCGCGGCCGCGCGCGGCGTCGGCCTGCCGGCTTTCGAGGGGGCGGACCTTGAAGCCGCCCTGCGCGAGATCCACGCCCGCGCCCCGGGCGCGCGGATCCTGATCTGCGGCTCGCTGTACCTCGCCGGTGCGGTCCTGCGCGACTGGAGCTAGCGGAACTCGCGCAGAAAGTGCGAATCGCCCAATTGACTGATTCGCGCGATTCGCGCATCTTGGAGCGAATCAGGGGCTTTGCCCCGCTCGGGTTACGGCGGCAGGTGAGAATGAGGAGCCGGTTCAACGGCTCCCATTCTTATGAACGCCGCGCAGAACGCCGTCAGCGCCAAGCCCCTTCAGCCTTCCGGACCGCCGCCCCAGTCCTGCGACTGCATCTCGCGCAAGCGGCTGGCGGTGCGTGAAAATTCGAAGCTTCCCTCGCCCTCGACATACAGCATCTCCGGCTCCGCCGCGGCGCTGGCGATCAGCCGCACCCGCGCCTCGTAGAGGGCGTCGATCAGGGTGACGAAGCGCTTCGCCTCGTTGAAGTTGGAGCGCGAGAGGCGCGGGATATCGTCCAGCATCAGCACCCGCACCGCCTCGGCGATGGCCAGGTAATCCCCCGGCCCCAGCGTGCTGCCGCAAAGCGCGTAGAAGGAAGCGCGCGCCACGCCGTTGTGAAAGGCCGGCAGCACCACCTCGCGCTTCTTGACGTGCAGCGCCAGCGGCTCGGGCGATGCGCCGTTCGTCAGCTCCTCCCAGATGCGGTCCATCTCGCGCCGCGCGGCCTGGTCGGCGGGGGTGAAATAGACCGGCGCGCCGGCCAGCCGGTCCTGGCGGTAGTCCCGGGGGCTCGCCAGTTCCTGCACCACGAGGCGCTCCTTGATCAGCTCGATGAAGGGCAGGAACAGCTGCCGGTTCAGCCCGTCCTTGTAGAGGTCGTCCGGCACCCGGTTGGAGGTGGTGACCACCACGACGCCGGCCTCGAACAGCTGCTCGAACAGCCGGCCCACCATCATCGCGTCGGTGATGTCGGTGATCTGCATCTCGTCGAAGGCCAGCAGGCGCACCTCGTCGGCCACGGCGCGCGCCACCGGGCGCACCACGTCCTCGGTGCCCTTGGCGCGTTCGGCGTGCAGCCGGTCATGCATCTCCTGCATGAAGGCGTGAAAATGCACCCGCCGCGCCGGCACCGTCACCGTCTCGACGAAGAGGTCCATGAGCATCGACTTGCCGCGCCCCACCCCGCCCCAGAGGTACAGCCCCTTCGGCGGCTCGGGCGCGCGGCGGAAAAGGCCGCGCTTGGGCTTCTCGGCAAGGGCCGCGCGAATACGCTCCAGCTCCGGCAGCACCGCCTCCTGGGCGGGGTCGGCCTGCAGTTTTCCAGCCTCGATACGGGCGCGATAGGCGTCTTGAACCGTGGTCATGCGCCCCAGATAGCCCGGCCCCGGCGCGATGGAAAGTGCGCCCGGCGAGGGGCGCGTCAGGGGATGCGCGCCTAGTCCACCGGGCGGATCAGCTTGCGCTCCAGCACCCGCAGCACCAGCCGCAGATCGTTGCCGCGCTTCAGGACCTGGCCGTTCATGCCCAGCACGGCGTACTGGCCCTGCCGGTTGCGCAGGCGGGGGCGTTTCTCGATCCGGTACAGCGGGTTCTCCGCGGTGCGCCGGAAAACCGAGAAGACGGCCACGTCGCGCAGGTGCGATATGCCGTAGTCGCGCCATTCGCCGGCGGCGACCATGCGTCCATATAGGGCTAGGATGGGGCCCAGCTCGGTGCGGTGAAAGGCCACCTGGCTGGACGCGGAACTCGGACCGGAAAGCGGCGTGACGATGTTCATGCCATCAGTCTTGCCCCCGGCCGGGCGCAAATCAAGCTTTAACCGGCCCGCCGAAGCGTTGTGCGAAGGCAGTGTCGGCGCCGGGCATCGGTGTCATGTCCTCGGCGGCGCTGCCGAGCCAGGCCTCGGCGGCGGGACAGAGGGCCCAGTACCGCGCCTGCATCGCCCGGCGCGGGTCGCGCCCGGTCAGGGGCGGGGGCAGCAGCTCGGCCGGCGCCTCGGGGTGGCGCAAGACCAGGCGTCGCCAGCGGTGCACCAGCAGGGTGCGGGCGGCGGCAGCCTCCAGCGGCTCCAGCGGTCCGGCATCCGCGAGGCCGTCGATATCGGCCATCAGCGCCTCCAGCGCCGCGGCATGTTCGGGGTCCAGAAGCTGGGCGCGCATCGCGTCGGTCAGATGCGCCAGGCGGCCGCGCAGCACGAACTCCGCCCCCTCGGGCGCGGTGGCCTCGCCCTCGGCCGCCGGCACCAGCGTGAAGCCGCCCAGCGCCAGCGCCTGGCTGCCGGGGCCGGCGGGCGGGCCGCCCAGGCGCAGTTCCCAGTCGCGCACCGGGACCGCGCGCGGCGCGGCGTAGATGCGCGAGGTGGCAGGGATGAACCGCGCCCGGCCGGTATCCGTCAGCCGGTAGGTGGCGCTGCGCCCGTGGCGCGCGCCCTCGACCCAGCCATCCCGCGCCAGCCGCGACAGCGCGGTGCGCAGGGCGCCGCGTTCGACCCCCAGCCGGCCCAGCAGCCGGCCCAGCCGCGTCGTGGTGATGCCCCCACCCCGGTGCTGCACGCTGTCGCCGAAGACAGTGATGACCAGCGACCAGACGCGCAGCCGCCCCTCGCCGTGCAGGCGGTCCAGAAGCGGGGCGAGCGGGTCTGTCATGCTAGTCCTTCCTGAAGGCGACCATCGTCAGAAGCTCGTACTCGGCCACCTGTTCGCCGTCATGGTTGGTCATGGTGACGTTCCAGGCAACCTCGCCGTACTCGTCCGTGCGCTTGGTCTTGCGCTTGGCGGTCAGGCGCACCTTCACCCGGTCGCCGGGGCTGACGGGCTTCTGGAAGCTTAGGGCGTTGAGGCCGGTATTGGCCAGCACCGGGCCGGGGTCGGGCTGCACGAAAAGCCCGGCGGCGAAGCTGAGCAACAGGTAGCCATGCGCGACGCGCCCGGGGAAGAAGGGGTTCGCGGCGGCGGCCTCCTCGTCCATGTGGGCGTAGAAGGTATCGCCGGTGAAATGGGCGAAATGCTCGATATCCTGCAGCGTCACCTCGCGTTCCGCGCTGTGCAGCGTCTCGCCGATCTCGATCTCCTCGAAATGGCGGCGGAAGGGGTGCGAGGGGCCCTCGATCTCGGCCGCGCCGGGCACCCATTGGCCGGTGACCGCGGTCAGCATGTCGGGGCTGCCCTGGATCGCGGTGCGCTGCATGTAGTGCAGCACGCCGCGCACGCCGCCCAGCTCCTCGCCGCCGCCGGCGCGGCCGGGGCCGCCGTGGACCATGTGCGGCAGGGGCGAGCCGTGGCCCGTCGCCGCCTTGGCCGAGGTGCGGTCGTTGACGTAGATCCGCCCGTGCCAGGCGGCGCTCTCCAGCACCAGCTTGCGCGTCACCTGCGGATCATGGGTGAAGAGCGAGGCCACCAGCGAGCCCTGCCCGCGGTTCACCAGATCCGCCGCGTGACCCAGGTCGCGGTAGGGCATGAGGGTGGAGACAGGCCCGAAAGCCTCGACCTCGTGCACCGCGCGGGCGGCGTCGGGATCGTCGCAGCGCAGCAGGATCGGCGGCAGGTAGGCGCCCTGGGCCTCGCCCTGCGGGCTGAAACCTTCCGGATCGCCGCAGATGCGCCGCGCCTCGCCTTCCAGCTGCGCCAGCTTGTCCAGGACATCCGCCTTCTGCCCGGCCGAGGCCAGGGCCCCGACGCGCACGCCCTCGGTGCGCGGATCGCCCACGCTCAGCGCCGACAGCTTTTCGGCCAGCGCCTCGCCCACGGCGTCCAGCTGCGCCTCGGGCACGATCAGGCGGCGAATGGCGGTGCATTTCTGCCCGGCCTTGGTAGAGATTTCGGTGACCGCCTCCTTCAGGAACAGGTCGAACTCCGGCGTGCCGGGGGCGGCGTCGGGCCCCAGCACCGAGGCGTTGAGGCTGTCCTGCTCGGCCACGAAACGCACCGAGTTTCGCATCAGGTTGGGCGTCGCGCGCAGCTTCAGCGCGGTGTCGGCCGAGCCGGTGAAGCTGACCACGTCCTGCGGGCCCAGACGATCCAGCAGATCGCCGGTGCCGCCGGCGACCAGCTGCACCGCGCCCTCGGGCAGCAGGCCCGATTCGAGGATCATCCGGAAGCAGGCCTCGGTCAGGTAGCAGGTCTGCGTCGCCGGCTTCACGATCGCCGGCACGCCCGCCAGCAGGCAGGGGGCCAGCTTTTCCAGCATGCCCCAGACGGGGAAGTTGAAAGCGTTGATATGCACCGCCACGCCCTGCAGCGGCACCGCGATGTGCTGGCCCAGGAAAGAGCCGTCGCGCGACAGCACCTCGCGCCCGCCATCGACGTAGACATGGCCGTCGGGCATCTCCCGCCGGCCCTTGGAGGCGATGGCGAAGACCGTGCCGATACCGCCGTCGATATCCACCCAGCCGTCGCGCCGGGTGGCGCCGGTCAGCGGGTTGATCTCGTAAAGCTCTTCCTTGCGGCCGTCGAGGTAGCCGGCCAGCGCCTTCAGCATCCGCGCGCGCTGGTGAAAGGTCATCTCGCGCAGTGCCGGGCCGCCCTTGGCGCGGGCGTGCTGCAGCATCGCCTCGAAATCCAGCGCGCCGCCACCGGCGCGCGCCAGCGGCGCCGCGTCCAGCGGTCCCTTCACCAGCCGCGCGTCCTCGCCGGGCGCGACCCATTGGCCTGCGGCATAGCTGTGCACATCGAACATCGCGCTGATCCTTATGGTCCGTTGAAAGTCGCGCGCAGCATAGGCGCAGACCGCCGGGGCGCGCAACACTCTTGACCGACCGGTCGGTTTTATGCAGGCTGCCGCCAATCTTGGGAGGGAGGGGCCATGACACCGCAGGAACGGGCCGAACGCAGCGCCCAGGCGATGTGGGAAAACGACCGCGCGTCGAAATGGCTGGGCGCGCGCCTCGATGCCGTCGGCCCCGGCACGGCGGAGCTGTCGATGGAGGTGCAGGAGCACCACCTCAACGGCCACGGCATCTGCCACGGCGGCTATATCTTCACCCTGGCCGACAGCGCCTTCGCCTTTGCCTGCAACAGCTACAACCAGCTTGTCGTGGCGCAGGAAAACTCCATCACCTTCCTGTCCCCCGGGCAGGCGGGCGAACGCCTGACGGCCCGCGCGCGCGAAAGCGCCCGGCAGGGCCGTTCGGGCGTTTACGACGTCACGGTGACCGGGGCGGACGGGCGCAAGGTGGCCCTGTTCCGCGGCCTGTCGCGCCAGATCAACGGACAGCATTTCAAGGAAGACACCCCATGACCGACGCCTATCTCTGCACCGCCATCCGCACCCCCATCGGCCGCTTCGGCGGCGCGCTGGCGGCCGTGCGCCCCGACGACATGCTGGCCCACGTGATGCGCGCGGCGGTCAAGGACCACCCCGGCCTGAAGATCGACGAGGTGATCATGGGCTGCGCCAACCAGGCGGGCGAGGACAACCGCAACGTCGCGCGCATGGCCGCGCTGCTGGCCGGCCTGGGCGAGGACGTGCCCGGCGTCACGCTGAACCGGCTCTGCGGCTCGGGCCTCGACGCGGTGGGCAGCGCCGCCCGCGCCATCCGCTGCGGCGAGGCGGAGGTGGTGCTGGCCGGCGGCGTCGAAAGCATGTCGCGCGCGCCTTTCGTGATGCCCAAGGCCACCAGCGCCTTCTCCCGCAACGCCGAGATCTACGACACCACCATCGGCTGGCGCTTCGTCAACAAGGCCATGGCCAAGCAGTTCGGCACCCATTCCATGCCCGAGACGGCCGAGAACGTGGCCGAGGATTACAACATCTCCCGCGCCGACCAGGACGCCTTCGCCCTGCGCAGCCAGCAGCGCGCGCTGGCCGCCCAGCAAAGCGGCCGCCTGGCGCGCGAGATCGCGCCGGTGACCATTCCCCAGCGCAAGGGCGAGCCGATCGTCGTCGAACACGACGAGCACCCGCGCGACACCTCGCTGGAGAAGCTGGGCAAGCTGCCTACGCCCTTCCGCGAGAACGGCTCGGTCACCGCGGGCAACGCCTCCGGCGTCAACGACGGCGCGGCGGCGATCATCGTCGCCTCCGGCGCGGCGGTGGAGAAATACGGGCTGACGCCCCTGGCCCGCATCACCGGCATGACCACCGCCGGCGTGCCGCCGCGGATCATGGGCATCGGCCCGGCGCCGGCGACGCAGAAACTGCTGGAGATGAAGGGGCTGACCGTCGGCGACATCGACCTGATGGAGCTGAACGAGGCCTTCGCCGCCCAGGGCCTGGCGGTGCTGCGCGAGCTTGGCCTGCCGGACGACGCGGACCACGTGAACCCGCACGGCGGCGCCATCGCGCTGGGCCACCCGCTGGGCATGTCCGGCGCACGCCTTGCGATGACCGCGGCGATGACCCTCAAGGACGAGGGGATGAAGCGCGCCGTCTGCACCATGTGCATCGGCGTGGGCCAGGGGATCGCCCTGATGCTGGAGGCCGCCTGATGAAAGACCTTTCCCCCAAGCCGGGCGATCTGGAGCCCATCGAGACCGCAAGCCGGGACGAGCTTTCGGCGCTGCAGCTGGAGCGGATGAAATGGTCGCTGCGCCACGCCTACGAGAACGTGCCGCACTACCGCGCCAGCTTCGACGCCGCCGGGGTGCACCCCGATGACCTGCAGCAGCTGGAGGACCTGGCGAAGTTCCCCTTCACCCAGAAGGCCGACCTGCGCGCCAACTACCCCTTCGGCATGTTCGCCGTCCCGCGCGAGGAGGTGGCCCGCGTGCATGCCTCCTCCGGCACCACGGGGCAGCCGACGGTGGTGGGCTACACCGCGCGCGATCTCGACACCTGGGGGCAGGTCGTGGCCCGCTCGCTGCGCGCCGCCGGCCTGCGCCGGGGCGATCTGCTGCACAACGCCTATGGCTATGGCCTCTTCACCGGCGGCCTGGGCATCCACTTGGGCGCCGACAAGCTGGGCCTGACAACGGTGCCGATCTCCGGCGGGATGACCCAGCGCCAGGTGCGGCTGATCCAGGACTTCGGCGCCAAGGGCATCACCGTCACCCCCTCCTACGCGCTGTCGATCCTCGACGAGTTCAACGCCCAGGGCGTCGATCCGCGCAGCACCCGGCTGGAGGTCGGCATCTTCGGCGCCGAGCCCTGGACCAACGCGATGCGCCGCCAGATCGAGGAGGCCTTCGACATGCACGCCGTCGACATCTACGGCCTGTCGGAGGTCATGGGCCCGGGCGTCGCCAACGAATGCGTCGAGACCAAGGACGGGCTGCACATCTGGGAGGATCACTTCTACCCCGAGGTGATCGACCCCGAAACCGGCGAAGTGCTGCCCGACGGCGAGCTGGGCGAGCTGGTCTTTACCTCGCTTACCAAGGAGGCCTTCCCGATCGTGCGCTACCGCACGCGCGACCTGACGCGGCTGCTGCCGGGGACCGCGCGTTCGATGCGGCGGATGGACAAGATCACCGGGCGCAGCGACGACATGATCATCCTGCGCGGCGTCAACGTCTTCCCCACCCAGATCGAGGAGCAGCTGCTGACCGAGCCGGCGCTCGCCCCGCATTTCCAGCTGGAGCTGAACCGCGTCGGCCACAAGGACGAGATGCGCGTGAAATGCGAGGCCGTGCCCGGCGGCAGCGAGCCGGCGGAGCGCGCGGGCCAGTCGCTGGCGGCCAAGATCAAGCAGGTGGTCGGCGTCACGGTGAAGGTCGATGTCGCCGCCCCCGGCGCCGTGGCGCGCAGCCAGGGCAAGGCGGTGCGCATCATCGACAACCGCCCGAAAGACTGATGCCCCGCGGCATCGCGCGCGATCACGACGAGAAGCGCGCCGCCCTGCGCAAGGGGGCGGCG
>JBPEXR010000199.1:0-2449 GCA_052031355.1 Paracoccaceae bacterium | reverse complement strand
TCGCGGATCTTGGCCTCGGCCTTGTCCACGGCTTCCTTGCCGCTGGGGGCCTTCTCCTCGGCGCTGGAGGTCGCCTCGCGCGCGACGTTCTGCGCCTCCTTCATGGCCGCCCCGGCGACATGGCCCAGCTTCTCGCGCTCTTCGTCGAAGACGCGCTGAGCCTCGTCCATCAGCCGGTCGGATTCGGCGCCCATCCAGCTGTCCTCGCGCTCGGTCCGCGGCAGGGCGCCGCCGATCGCCGCGCCCACGGCCAGAGCCAGCGCGCCGACCACCAGCGGATGCTCTTCGTAGAAGTCGGCGGCCTTCTCGCGGCCCTGGCGCGTTGCGCTTTCGGCCTGGTGGCGGGCCCGCACGGCGGCTTCGCGGGCGCGCAGAACGCGGGCGCGGGCCTCCTCGGACATGCCTTCCAGCCCGTGGCTCATCCGGCTTTGCAGCTGGGCGGCGCTGGCGCGCATCCGGCGGGCCCGGTCGCTGGCACCACGGCGGGCGCTGGACAGGCCATCGCGGGCCGATCCGGCGGCGCCGGAGACACCATCGCGCACGCGGCCCGCGGCATCGCGGACACCGCCCGCGGCGCTTTTCGCGCCTTCGCCAACCTTGCTGGACGCGGCACCGGCCTTGGCCGAGGCGCCGTGGCCGGCGGCGGACAGGCGGTCGCGCGCCCCGGCGTAGTAGTCGCCGAAGCCGTGGCGCTCGCCATCGTCATGGGACGCGCCCTCGTAGGTGCCGGCACCGGTCGCCGCCAGCGACGGGTCGTCCAGCACCGGGTCGGCATAGGGGTTGCCGGCACGGCTGGGCGCCATCGGGTAGGGCGCGGGGGTGGACATGCCGCTGCCCGCCGGGCTGCGCTGGTTCGAGCCGAACATCAGCCAGGCCAGGCCGACGCCGGTCAGCGTCAGCGCCAGCGGGTTGCGCTTGACCGAGTCGGAGAAGGAGCGCGCAAGCTCCCCGCCGTTCTCGCGGAAGGCACCGGCGACCTGGTTCACCAGGGCTTCGGTCGAAAACCGGTCGCGCAGGTCGTCCAGCGTGTCGCTGAGTTCGGCACGCTCGCGGGCGATGTCGCGTTCGATTTCCTCGGGGGTTCTGTTATCGGCCATCATAAGCCTCCTTCACGGCATGCGTGTCTTCGCGAACGTTGCGGGCGGTGCGGGTGGGCGCCAGGCTGGAAAGCTTCAGATCGCCCGCGCCCTTCTTGGCCAGGCCAAAGGCGACGGCAGCCAGGATCAGCCCGACGATCAGCGCCGCCCAGCCTTCCTCGATGCCCAGTTCCGCCAGCCCGGCGACCAGCGCCCCGGCCAGCACGTTCAGCGCGACCAGCGCGACCACCACGCCGCCGACGATCATGCCGATGGCGACGCCGGCCTTGTTCATGTTCTCGTTCAACTCGGCCCGGGCGAGGTCGATCTCCTTGCGGACGAGGTTGCTGATATGGGTCAGCGCCTCGGTCAGCAGGTTCCCGGTACCTTTGGGGTTCTGCGCGTCCATGTCAGTAATCTCCGTCGTTGTTGCCCGCCGGGGCGACCGCGGGCGACGCCATGGGGCTGGCCGGCGCCGGCGTGGTGCCGTTGGCCGGGATGCCGTCCGTGGTGCCGGTGGCGGGAAGCGAGCCGTCGCTCAGCCCCTCTTCGGGGCGCGGCGCGGTCGAGGCGCGGGCGAAACGGCTGGCAGCAAAGCCCAGCAGCGCCGCGCCGCCCAGGAAGGCCACCGGGTTGCGGCGGGCGAACTGCGTCAGGTCCTGCGTCAGCTCGCCGATGTCGCGCCCCTCGAGCGAGGAAGCGGCATTGGCCAGCCCGTCGGCGATCTGCGACAGCGCGCGCGCCTGCGGCGAGCCGTCGGAGAGGTTGCGCGCCGCGTCACGCAGCGCGTCGGCGACCTTGTTCGCCTCGCCCGCGGCGTGGTCCTTGGCGCCGCCGGCCATGTCGGTCGCATGGCGGCGCATGTCATCGGCGGTCTGCCGCGCGGTGTCGCGGATTTCCTCGCCGGCCGAGCCAAGGCGCTTTTCCGCCTCGGTCCGGGCGGTCTTGGCTTCCGTTTTCAGGGTGTCGCCGGGTTTGGGGTTAGTCGTGGAATCACTCATCTCGCACCTCCTTACGCAATCACGTTGATGACGAAGAGAGCGACGACGATGACGCCGATCAGCCAGAAGATACTATGCACGGGGGTGCTCCTTCGCGTTGGGGTTCGCCCCCCCAACGGGAGTCTGGCGCGCTTTGTTCCGCAGCGGCAAGCGGGGGGTGTCACGCGCCGGCCAAGTGCCGCCTATGGCGGCGCGGGGCGCCTTACCCGCGGTTTAAGCCCCGCCGTGCCCCCATTCCCACGCCCGCGCCGCAAACCGCCCGCGCATGCGCGGCACGGCATGGACTTGGGCCCGCCTTGGGCCTAGCAATGGGCCAAGACGCAAGAACGCGGGGAGCGGGGACATGCAGCGCAGCGCCAATGGGCAGACCGG
>JBPEXR010000198.1:0-2911 GCA_052031355.1 Paracoccaceae bacterium | reverse complement strand
CCGTGACCTTGGCGCGCGGGTTGATCTGCTTGAGGTCGTAGATCAGCTGCGCCAGGTCCTCGATCGAGTAGATGTCGTGGTGCGGCGGCGGCGAGATCAGCGTCACGCCCTTGGTCGAATGGCGCAGGCGCGCGATCAGGTCGGTGACCTTCATGCCGGGCAGCTGGCCGCCCTCGCCGGGCTTGGCGCCCTGGGCCACCTTGATCTCCAGCTCCTCGCACTGGTTGAGGTATTCCGCCGTCACGCCGAACCGGCCCGAGGCGACCTGCTTGATCTTGGCGCTGGGGTTGTCGCCGTTCGGCTCCGGCACGAAATGCGCCGGATCCTCGCCGCCCTCGCCGCTGTCGGACTTGGCGCCGATGCGGTTCATCGCGACGTTCAGCGTCTTGTGCGCCTCGGGGCTCAGCGCGCCCAGCGACATGCCCGGGGTGACGAAGCGCTTGCGGATGGAGGTGATGCTTTCCACCTCCTCCAGCGGGATCGCCTTGCCCAGCGGCTTGATCGCCAGCAGGTCACGCAGGTGGATCGGCGGGTTGGCCTGCATCCGGGCGGAATACTGCTTCCACATCTCGAAGGAGCCCTTGTTGCAGGCCGCCTGCATCATGTGCATCGACTGCGCCTCCCAGGCGTGGCTCTCGCCCGACTTGCGCGCCTTGTAGAAACCGCCGATGGGCAGGATGTCGCGCCCGCCCTTCCAGCCGGCGGCGTGCACTTCCTCGGCCTTCTTCTGGATGCCGCTGACCCCGATGCCGGAGATGCGGCTCATCAGCCCGGGGAAATACTCGGCGCACATGGCGCGGCTCAGGCCGACGGCCTCGAAATTCAGCCCGCCCCGGTAGGAGGAGATGACCGAAATGCCCATCTTCGACATGATCTTCAGAAGGCCCAGGTCGATTGCCTTGCGGTAGCGCGCGATGGCCTCGGTCAGGCTGCCCTCGATCAGGCCGCGTTCGATGCGGTCGGCGATCGAATCCTCGGCCAGGTAGGCGTTGACCACGGTGGCGCCGCTGGCGATCAGCACCGCGAAGTAATGGGGGTCGATGCATTCGGCCGACCGCACGTTGAGCGAGCAGAAGGTCCGCAGACCCTTGCGCGTCAGGTGGCTGTGCACCGCCGAGGTCGCCAGGATCATCGGCATGGCCACCTTGTCGGGGCCGGTGTGCTGGTCCGTCAGCACCAGGTGCCCGGCGCCGGAGCGGACGGCATCCTCGGCCTCGGCGCGGATGCGGGCCAGCCCCTCGCGCAGCGCGCCGGACTTGCCGCCCGCGGGGAAGGTGCAGTCGATCTCGGCCACCGCGTGGCTGAAATGGTCCTTCAGCCGCTCGAACTGGGCGTTGCCGACGAAGGGGCTGTCCAGCACCAGGATCTCGGTCTGGCTGGAGCTTTCGTCGAGCACGTTCTTGAGGTTGCCGAACCGCGTCTTCAGGCTCATCACCCGGAACTCGCGCAGGCTGTCGATGGGCGGGTTGGTCACCTGGCTGAAGTTCTGGCGGAAGTAATGGCTGAGGGGGCGGTACTTCTTCGACAGCACCGCCGAGGGCGTGTCATCGCCCATCGAGGCGATCGCCTCCTTGCCGTCCTCGGCCATGGGGGCGAGGATCTGCTCCAGCTCCTCCAGGCTGTAGCCGGCGGCGATCTGGCGGCGGCGCAGCTCGGCCCCGGTGAAGATCGGCTTCTCGGTGACCTTGGCCAGCTCGTCGTCCAGCTCGGTGATCTTCTCGACCCATTCGCCGAAGGGCTGCGCGGCGGAGAGGCGGTCCTTGATCTCGGTGTCATGGAACAGCTTGCCCTCGGCCATGTCGACGGCGATCATCTGGCCCGGGCCCAGCGCGCCCTTCTCGCGCACCGTGGCCTCGTCCACCGGGACCATCCCGGCCTCGGAGCCGGCGATCAGCAGCCCGTCGCCGGTGACGACATAGCGCATCGGGCGCAACCCGTTGCGGTCGAGGCCTGCACAGACCCAGCGCCCGTCGGTCATCGCCAGCGCGGCCGGCCCGTCCCAGGGCTCCATCACCGAGTTGCAGTAGGAGTACATGTCGCGCCAGGCTTGCGGCAGTTCCACCGCCTGCTTGGACCACGACTCCGGCACAAGCATGGTCTTGGCCATCGGCGCCGAACGGCCGGCGCGAACCAGAACCTCGAAGACCGAGTCGAGCGCCGCCGAGTCACTGGAGCCCGAGGCCACGATCGGCTTGATGTCCTCGGCCATCTCGCCAAAGGTCGCCGAGGCCATGCTGATCTCATGGCTCTTCATCCAGTTCATGTTGCCCTTGAGGGTGTTGATCTCGCCGTTGTGGGCCAACATGCGGAAGGGCTGCGCCAGCCACCATTGGGGGAAGGTGTTGGTGGAATAGCGCTGGTGGTAGATCGCGAAGGCCGAGATGAACTGATCGTCCTTCAGGTCGGGGTAGAACTCGGCGACCTGCTCGGCCAGCATCATCCCCTTGTAGATGATCGAGCGGCAGGACATCGAGGCGATGTAGAGTGTCGGCACCTGTGCCGCGATGGCGGCTTTCTCGATGCGGCGGCGGATCACGTAAAGCTCGCGTTCGAAAGTTTCCTCGTCCACGCCCTTGGCGTTGGAGATCAGAATCTGCTCGATCTCGGGGCGGGTGGCGTTGGCCTTTTCGCCCAGCACCGAGACGTCCACCGGAACGTGGCGCCAGCCGTAGATGTAATAGCCCATGCGCAGGACCTCGGTCTCCACGATGGTCCGGCAGGTCTCCTGTGCGGCGAAATTGGTGCGCGGCAGGAAGACCTGACCGACGGCAATGAGCTCGTCCTCGCGCGGGGTGTGACCGGTGCGGCGGACCTGCTGGTAGAAGAAGGGTACCGGGATCTGCACATGAATGCCCGCGCCGTCGCCGGTCATGCCGTCGGCGTCGACGGCACCGCGGTGCCAGATCGCCTT
>JBPEXR010000197.1:0-2643 GCA_052031355.1 Paracoccaceae bacterium | reverse complement strand
TCGGCCCCACCGGCTGCGGCAAGACGCTGCTGGCGCAGACGCTGGCGCGCATCCTCGACGTGCCCTTCACCATGGCCGATGCGACCACGCTGACCGAGGCGGGCTATGTCGGCGAGGATGTGGAGAACATCATCCTGAAGCTGCTGCAGGCGTCTGAATACAACGTCGAGCGGGCGCAGCGCGGCATCGTCTACATCGACGAAGTCGACAAGATCACCCGCAAGTCGGAAAACCCCAGCATCACCCGCGACGTCTCGGGCGAGGGGGTGCAACAGGCGCTTCTGAAGCTGATGGAAGGCACCGTGGCTTCCGTGCCGCCGCAGGGCGGGCGCAAGCATCCGCAGCAGGAATTCCTGCAGGTGGACACGACGAACATCCTCTTCATCTGCGGCGGCGCCTTTGCCGGGCTGGACAAGATCATCGCCGCGCGCGGCAAGGGCTCGGCCATGGGCTTCGGCGCCGACGTGCGCGACAACGATTCCCGCGGCATCGGCGAAATCTTCACCGAGCTTGAGCCCGAGGACCTGCTGAAGTTCGGCCTGATCCCGGAATTCGTCGGCCGCCTGCCGGTCCTGGCGACGCTGGAGGACCTGGACGAGGACGCGCTGGTCACCATCCTGACCGAGCCGAAGAACGCCCTCGTCAAGCAGTACCAGCGCCTGTTCGAGCTGGAAGACACCAAGCTGACCTTCACCGACGAGGCGCTGCGCGCCATCGCCAAGCGCGCCATCGCGCGCAAGACCGGCGCCCGCGGCCTGCGTTCGATCCTGGAGGACATCCTGCTCGACACGATGTTCGACCTGCCGGGCATGGACGAGGTCGAGGAGGTGGTCGTCAACGAGGAGGCCGTGACTTCGGACGCGGCCCCGCTGATGATCTACTCTGATCAGAAGAAAGAGCCGGCGACCGCCGGCTAAGGCGCAGGCCGGGGAGCCCGGCCCCCGCCAACAAGTTGCCGACGACAGGACAGCCCCGCGCCCGGATACCCGGCGCGGGGCTTTTCCGTGGCCGCCGCGCGCTTTGTCGCGGACGGGGCGGCGGGGCCGCGCTATCACGGGGGGTGAAGGCCCGGCGCGGCGCCGGGCGCAGGCGGAGGGCGCGCGCATGAAACGCATCTCGACCGGCGGCGAATACGAGGCGCGCGTCGGCTATTGCCGGGCCGTGGTGGCCGGCGGCTTCATCCATGTCGCGGGCACCGTGGGGCAGGGCGCGAATGTCGTGGCCCAGTGCCGCGATGCGCTGCGGATCATCGAGGGCGCGCTGGCGGAGGCCGGCGCGGGCTTCGCCGACGTGGTGCGCGTGCGCTATATCCTGCCCGACCGGGCAGAATTCGCCGCCTGCTGGCCGCAGCTGGCGCAGGCCTTCGGCGCAAACCCCCCGGCCGCCACGATGATCGAGGCCGGGCTGATCGACCCGAAGTACCGGATCGAGATCGAGGTGACGGCGCTGGACCCGGCGCGCGGTTAGGCCCGTCGGCGCCGTACCGCCCGCCGCGCGGGCAGGGGGGCGCATCGCCGCGTGACCGCTGGACCTCGGCTTCCGCATCATGCATATAGCGGGCAAGCAATTGCGGAGTCGTCCATGGGCATTCTCAACACCCTTCTGCGCGCGGTCACCTGGTGGAACGGCCAGACCCTGAACACGCAGTTCTTCACCTGGCGCAAGGGCGTCAAGGTGGGCGAGGACGACCAGGGCAACATCTACTACCGCACCGCGGACGACAGCCGCCGCTGGGTGATCTTCAACGGCGAGGCCGAGGCCAGCCGCGTGAGCCCCGAATGGCACGGCTGGCTGCACCGCACCTGGAACGAGACCCCGGACAAGCTGCCGCTGCGCCGCAAGGCCTGGCAGAAGCCGCACCAGGAGAACCTGACCGGCACGCCGCTGGCCTATGCGCCCGCCGGCTCGATCCGCCGCCTGGCGCCGGACGACCGCCGGGATTACGAGGCCTGGAGCCCCGAGTGATCATCCGCCACGCCGTAGCTTGCCTGGCGCTGATCGGCGCCCTCAGCGCCGCGGTGCCCGCCCTGGCGCAGGAAGGCCCCGCGGCCGCCATGGGCACGGGCGCCGTGCTGCGCGGCCTCGACAAGGTCTCCGGCAAGGTCAGCGACCTGGAGCTGAAGAACGGCGAGTTTGCCGCGCTGGGCGAGCTGACCATCGCGCTGAAGGAATGCCGCTACCCCGAAGGGGACGCCGCGGGCGACGCCTTCGCGCTGCTTACCATCGCCGAAGAAGGGGCCGAGCGCGCGCTCTTCAGCGGCTGGATGATCGCCTCTTCCCCGGCGCTCAACGCGCTGGACCACGCCCGCTTCGACGTCTGGGTCCTGCGCTGCACCTCCTCCTGAGCGGGGGGCTGCGCCGTCTGAAGGTTTCGTGGCGTTCGCGGTGGAGCGAGGCCAAAAGGCCGCCTGTTTTTCCCCTGTAGCAAGCGCTTTGTCGCCCCCCATAGGGGCGGCGCGGCCGTCCGCTTCCGTGTTCTTGCCGGACGGGCCACACCTCGGCCTGAACGGCGGACTGGTGGCACCACCTTTGACCGGCGTTCCCCGCTAACTGTATGCGTTGACAGCCGGTCTGCGCGCCGCTCCGCTTTCAAGGCAGAGGCAGAGGCAGAGGCAGAGGCAGAGGCAGAGGCAGAGGCAGAGG
>JBPEXR010000196.1:0-5206 GCA_052031355.1 Paracoccaceae bacterium | reverse complement strand
TGCGTCATTCCGGCATCAGCTTGTAGATGTCGCCCTGGTCGACGGCGGCATAGAGCGCCCCGTCGGGCCCCTGCACGACAGATCGGAACCGCCCGGCGGGCATCGGCAGCGACATGGTGGTCACATCCTTGACGGACATGCCGTCCTCGGCCAGGTCGATCACGTCGATGCGCATGCCGACCGGCGTGCCGCCGAAGCCGATGCCCATGATGCCGACGGCCAGCCGGCCGTCCCAGTCGCCCCATTGCTCGCCCTTCAGGAACGCAGCCGAGGAGGTGCCCTGCGACAGCCCCTCGTTGTTCCAGGCCGGCGGCATGGCGTCGGGGTAGGTCTCGGTGTCGGTCATCGGCATGAACTTCACGCGCTCCTCGGGGGACATGCCCTCCATCTGGTTGGGCATGTAGCCGCAGTAGTTGTCGGGGCAGTCCTCGCGCCCGGCCATGTTGGGCCGCGGGTCCCAGCCGCCGTTGCCGCCGGCCTTCAGCACGGTGATCTCGTCCGAATGCCAGGGGCCGTGCTCGGCGATCACCGGGGTGCCGTCGGCGGGGCGGAAGTCGATGCCCTGCACGTTGCGGTGCCCGAAGGTGTAGATGCGCGGATCGAAGCCTTCGGGCGCGCCGTTGCCCTCGGCGGCCGAGCCGTCGGCCATCACCCGCAGCACCTTGCCGCCCAGCATGGTCGGGCTTTGCGGCACTTCGCCGTTGTGGTTGTCGCCGGTGGTCACCCACAGGTGCCCGTCGGGCCCGAAGCGGATGCGCCCGCCGTTGTGCGCGCCCGGCCCGCCGAAGGGGTGGTCGGTGGCCTGCGGCTTGTAGGGGATATCCTCGATGATGTCGGTGCGGTCCGACACGCCGGCGAAATCCTCGCCCACCGTCAGGCGCATCACCCGGTTGGTCGCGGGCGGCGTCTTCTTGGAGGCGGAATAGACGTAGACCTGCCGGTTCTCGTTGAAGGCGGGATCGACGGCGACGCCGTTCATCCCGGCCTGGCCCTCGCAGAAGAGGTCATCCTCGGTGGCGGGGAAGCCCTCGGCCCCCGACATGCCCATCAGCGGCTTCACCTCGCCCGAGGGCAGCCGCACCGACAGCCCGCGGCACTTCTCGGTGAAGAACATCGTGCCGTCGTCGAGAAAGGCCATGTCCCAGGGGCTTTCGAGGCCCGAAAGGACGGTCTCATGCGTCAGGCTGGGCCCGCCGCCGTGGGCCCCGGCGAAGGCCGCCGAGGCGGCCGACAAGGAAAGGGCCGCGGCCGCGCCTAGCGGCCACGATCTGAACATCGGTGTCATGGAACGTTCCTCCAGTCGAAATGTGGTTTTCGACTGCCCGCGCCTCGCGCGCGCAGGGTACCAGCAAAGCGCGATTCCACCTAGTTTTTTGCACGGCATGGGGCAGGGGATGGGGGGAGGGCACCCGATGGCGATGGCGGCGGCGATTCTGGACCGTTGCCGGACGCCGTGTGGTCCGGGCCGGCTCGTCCGCGCGAAGGGGGGCGGGAAAGCGGTCTCGGCGCTTAGCGGGGCGGCCTATCGGTGCAGGCAAAGCCCGGTGGATGCGCGCGGCCCAGGACGAACCGCTGATCGTCCGCGCGCAGGTGAAGCTGCGTCCCCAGGCAATGCCATCCGGTGTCGCGCCCGGCGCCTGCCATGGTCGGGTCGGCCCGCAGCGCGCCCGCGGCGCCGAACATCAGCCGCCGGGTGGTGCCATCGGGGAAGGTGACCTGTAGCTGCGCTTCATGGCCGCCCGGCGTGGGCGCCAGGACGAAGGCGCAGCGCGCCCAGGGCGCGCGGCCGCTTTGCTGGCAGGGCAGGGTGCCACTCACCGTCCCCCGCGCGGGCGGGGCGGCCGCTTGCGCTGCGGCCGATGCGGGGGTGAGCCACAGCGCCAGGGCGAGCGCGGCGAGAGCCGAGGCCCGCAGGCACATGCGCGCGCCGTCATTCGCCCTCGGCGAAACTCTCGGCGATATAGGCGGCGAGGTTGGCGATCTGCTCATCGGTCAGTTCCTCGGCGAGCGAGAACATCAGCGCCGAGTTCGGGCCCACCTTTTCCCGCGCGCGGTACTGCACGAGGCGGTGGGCGACATAGGCGGCCTCCTGCCCGCGGATGGCGGGGAAGCTGGCCATGCCCTTGCCCTCCTTGCCGTGGCAGTTGACGCAGTTCTCGGCATAGCGCGCCTCCCCGGCGGTGGCGTCGCCTTCGGGCAGGCCCTCGGGCATCTCGGGGGTCTCCGGGGTTTCGGCGGCAGGCTCCTCGGTGGTCGCATCTTCGGTTGGGGCTGCCTGCTCCGCGCTGTCCGAGGCGGCGCTGCGCGCCTCGGTGGCGCTCGTCTGGCTGCCGGCCCAGGTTGGCCCAAGCGGCGCGGCGAGGATTGCCGTCAACAATAGCGCGACGGTCCGGCGCAAGGGCAAGGCCAGGCGGCGGCGGGGGGATGTCCGGGGGTGCGGCATGGAAAATCCTTCTCGGATCGGCGCCGGGCCGGGCGGGGCACCGCGGCTACGGCCCGGCCCAGCCTACGCCAAGCGTGCGATTCGCAGAAGCGGCAGGGGTGCGGGCGGGCGCGGACGGGCGCTTTCCGCCCCGGCGAACGCCGCGCCGCGCGGGGCGCGCGGCGCCCCCCGCGAAAGCCGTTCCATGTCAAACCTCTGGCGGATTTGTGATCGCGCGCGCGGGGGCGAAGGTGGACAGAACGGCAACCCTGTGAGACGCCAGAACGGGACCCTGCGGAATGGCACGATGACACGGCTGGAGCTGCGCAAGCTAGAAAAGACATTCGGCGGCGCGCCGGCGCTGGCCGGGCTGGACCTCGACGTCGCGCCGGGGGAGCTTGTGGCCCTGCTGGGCCCCTCGGGCTGCGGCAAGACCACCGCGCTGCGCTGCATCGCCGGGCTGGAGACGCCCGAGGCGGGGGAGGTGCTTTTCGACGGCGCCCCCGTCACCGGGCTGGAGCCGCAGGCGCGCCGGGTCGGGCTGGTCTTCCAGAACTTCGCGCTGTTTCCGCACATGACCGTGGTGCAGAACGTCGCCTTCGGCCCGCGGGTGCGCGGCGCCGGGCGTGCGGCGCGGGCGGCGGCCGCGCGCGACATGCTGCGCCTGGTGCAGCTGGAGGGGCTGGAGGACCGCTTTCCCGCCCAGCTATCGGGCGGGCAGCAACAGCGCGTGGCCCTGGCCCGCACCCTGCTGACCGAGCCGCGCCTGCTGATGCTGGACGAGCCGCTGGCCAACCTCGATGCCGGGCTGCGGGCCGAGATGCGCGCCTTCCTGCGCGATCTGCAGCACCAGACCGGGGTGACGACCCTGCTGGTGACGCACGACCAGGCCGAGGCGATGGAGATGGCGCACCGCGTCGCCGTGATGCTGGAGGGGCGCGTCGCCCAATGCGCCCCGCCGGAGGAGCTCTATCGCCGCCCCTGCAGCCTGGCCGTCGCCCGCTTCATGGGCGCGCAGAACCTGCTGCCGGCGCAGCGCGCGGGCGGGCAGATCCACTGCGCGCTGGGCGCCTTGCCCTGCCCGCAGGGCGCCGCGGCGCCGGGGGCGGGGGACGGCGCCGTCACGCTGATGCTGCGGGCCGAGGCGATTGACATCGCCGCCGACCCCGCCGCCCTGCCGCCCGGCGCCTGGCAGGGGCGCGTGCTGGGGCGCGAGTTTGCCGGCCCGCTGGTCACCTACAGTTTCGACACCGCCGCCGGGGCGCTGACCGTCACCCAGGCGGCGCGCCGCCTTCATGCCCCCGGCGAGGTTCTGTGGATGGGCATCGCCGCCGCCGACCTGTGGCTGCTGCCCGGCGCGGCGGGGGCCGAGATACACCAAGGAGATGCCGCATGACGACCCGACCCTTCGCCCGATCCCTGGCCGCCGCGCTGCTGGGCGCGGCCGCCCTGCTGGCCGGCCCCCCCGCCGCGGTCGCCGAACCCGGGGCCGAGGCCTTCCGCGCCGACTTCCTGGAGGGCCGCATCGACTGGCCCGCGGTCGAGGCCCGCGCCCGCGAGGAGGGCCGGGTGCGCTTCTACTACTGGGGCGGCAGCGACCTTCTGAACGTCTGGATGGACCGCGCCGTCGCCCCGGCGATGAAGGCGCGCGGCATCACGCTGGAGCCGGTGCGCCTGACCGGCACCAAGGACGCCATCGACCTGGTGCTGGCCGAACGCGGCGCCGGGCGCGGGCCGGGCGAAGGCTCGGTCGACCTGGTCTGGGTGAACGGCGAGAATTTCGCCACGCTGCACGCGCAGGACGCGCTTTTCGGCGCCTTCGTGCCGCGCCTGCCCAATGCGCGCTACCTGGCGCTGGACCCCGAGGACCCGCGCGCCCAGCCGAACCTTTCGGATTTCGGCACCCCCACCGGGGGGCGCGAGGTGCCCTGGTCGGGCGAGCAATACCTTTGCGCCTACGATTCGGACCGGGTGGAGGCCGGCGCGCTGTTCCATGACTTCGACGGCCTGCGCGCCTACCTGCAGGACAACCCGGGCAAGTTCTCCTACGTCAAGCCGCCGCACTACCTGGGCAACACCTTCGTGCAGCAGGTGATCTATGCGCTGAACCCCGACGGAACGGGCGCCGCGCCCTTCCAGGCCGACGCCGGCGAGATCGGCCCGGAGGAGCTGGCGCGGCTGATCGCCCCGGCCATGGAATACCTGCAGGAGATCGAGCCGCTGCTGCTGGGCGCCGCCCAGGGCGCGCCGCGCTACTTCGAGGATGCCGCCGCCCTCGACGGCGCCTTCCTGAACGGCGAGGTGCATTTCGCCTGCAAGTTCGGCATCTACGCGCCGGCGACGCAGAAGGCGACGGGGACCTACCCCGAGGGCGCGCGCGCTTTCGTCTTCCCGCGCGGCGCGATGATCCGCAACAAGAGCTACCTCGCCATGCCCGACACCGCGCCCAACCCGGCCGCGGCGCTGGTTCTGGCGGACTGGATGACCTCGCCCGAGGCGCAGATATCGAAGCTGGCGGCCACCGGCTTTCCCGCCGGGATCGACGCCTGGCTGCTGGAGGCGGACCAGCGCCGCGCGCTCGACGAGGCCGCCCCGGGGCTGGAGGGCATCGACCGCGCAGCGCTGGAGAAGAACGCCGCGCCCGACACCAACGCCAGCCTCGTCGGCATCATCGAGCATGTCTGGCGCACGGTGATCGAGCGGGACATCGACGCCCCCATGGCCGAGATCGTTCGCGCCGCCTATGACGCCGCAGCCCGCTGAAGGCACCCGCGCGGGCCGGCC
>JBPEXR010000195.1:0-6703 GCA_052031355.1 Paracoccaceae bacterium | reverse complement strand
CCGGCCGAGATCACCAGTTTCGCCGCATCCTCGACCGTCATGTCCAGCTCGATCACGTCCTCGCGCGGCAGGAACAGCAAAAAGCCGGAGGTCGGGTTGGGCGTCGTCGGCAGGAAGATCGACATCAGCTGGCCGCCGGTTTCCGCCCGGCGCGCGATCTCGCCCTTCGCCTGCGTGGAGATGAAGCCGATCGCCCAGATCCCCTTGCGCGGGTACTGGATCAGGCAGGCCTTCTCGAAGCTGCGCTCGGACTGGGCAAAGACCGTCTCGGCGATCTGCTTCACGCCGGAATAGATGGTGCGCACCACCGGCATCCGGTCGACCAGGCCCTCGGCGAAGCGGATCAGCGAACGGCCGATGAAGCCCTTCGCAACCCAGCCGACGAAGATGGTGAACAGAAAGAAGAATATGACGCCGAGGCCGCGGATGTTGATCGCGGTGTCGGGCCCGAAGATGCGCTTGAAGAAGGCCTCGGGGTGGTAGGCATCCGGCACGAAGGGCAGCACGAAACCGTCGACCCAGCCGATCACCGTCCAGATCAGCCAGACAGTCAGCCCGACCGGGGCGATCACCACGATGCCCGTCAGGAAGGACGCGCGCAGCCCCGCGAAACGTCCCGGCTTGCGGGGCGGCTGGGGGTTCTCGTCGAAGGGCGTTGTCATGGGGGCGGCTGCCGTTTTCTGGTGGATGGGTTGAAGTTAGGGCGCGGAGCTGGGTCCTACAATGCCGCGCGGCCCGCAAGTTGCGCCGCCCCGGCCGGCGCCCCGGCGCGGTGGCCGGCCTCTGCGAGGGCCGCCGCGATGCGCGCGCCGAGCCGCGCGTTGTTCAGCACCAGCGCGATGTTCGCCTGAAGCGAGCGGCCCTCGGTCAGCTCGAAGATGCGCGACAGCAGGAAGGGGGTGACCGCCTTGCCGGCGATGCCTTGGGCGGCAGCCTCCTCCAACGCGCGGGCGATCACCGGGTCCATCTCGGTGCGCGGAATCTCTGCCTCGGCCGGGATCGGGTTGGCGACCAATTGCCCGCCCGGCAGGCCGAGGGCGGCGCGCAGCACGTGCGCGCGGGCGATATCCTCGGGCGTGTCCATGCGCAGCGGCGCGGGCAGGGCGCTTTCGCGCGACCAGAAGGCGGGGAAGGCGTCCTGCCCATAGGCGATTACCGGAACGCCATTTGTTTCAAGCACTTCCAGCGTCTTCGGAAGGTCGAGGATCGCCTTCGCGCCGGCCGCCACAACCGTCACCGGGGTCTGCGCCAGCTCCGCCAGGTCGGCGGAGATGTCAAAGCTGTCCTCGGCGCCGCGGTGCACGCCGCCGATACCGCCGGTGGCGAAGACGGCGATGCCTGCCTGCGCCGCGCCGATCATCGTCGCGGCAACGGTCGTTGCCCCGGTCCCGCCGGTGGCCATGCAGGCGGCGATGTCGGCGCGCGACAGTTTCGCCACGTCCTTCGCCTGCGCCAGGGCGCGCAGCTGCTCTTCCGTCAGGCCGATGCAGAGCCGCCCCTCGATCACCGCGATGGTGGCGGGCACGGCGCCGGCGGCGCGGATCTCGGCCTCGACCTGCTGCGCCATCTCCAGGTTCTGCGGCCAGGGCATCCCGTGGGTGATGATGGTCGATTCCAGCGCGACGATGGGGCGCCCCTCGGCGGCGGCCCGAACCACCTCGGGCGCGGGGTGCAGGAAATGGGGCAGGCTCATAGCGGCGTTTCTCCAGAGACGTAGGTGGCGGCGGCGTCCAGCGCGCGCGACAGCGCCTGCGCGCGGTCCGCGCCCGCGGTTTCGGCGGCGATATGCGCCGCCATGAAGGTGTCGCCCGCGCCGGTCACGCGGGTCACCAGCACCTCGGGCGGCTGCGCGGTGATCAGCCCCTCGGGGCCTCCGTCGCAGGCGGGCCGGCCACCGTCGGTCACCAGCACCCGCGCCGCGCCGCGCGCCAGCAGGCCCTCGGCGGCTGCCTCGGCGCCCTCGAAACTGCTTTGGCACAGCAGGCCCGCCTCTTCGAGGTTCACGTAAAGAATGGCCCGGTGGTGGCTGAGAAACGGCAACAATCTTTCTGCCTTGCCGGGCGAGGCGGGGGCGACGCGCAGGTCCGCGCGGGCAAACTGCGGCGCGGCGGCGATCTCCTCCAGCAGGGCCTCGGTGAGGTTGCCGTCCAGCGCGATGGCGCCGGCGTAGGGCGCGGCTTCCGAGCCCAGCGTGCCGTCCATCAGGGGGCGCAGGATCTTGTCGCCCGCGGCCTCCAGCGAATGCGCGTCGGCAATGGCGGCGATCAGCCCGTTGGCCCCTTCGACCGCCATGTAACGGTCCGTCGGCAGATCCTCGGAGCGGTAGACGTGGTCCACGACCATGCCCATCTGCGCGCAGGCGGCCACCAACTCCTCGCCCTCGGGGTCGCGGCCCACGGCGGACAGAAGCACCGGCCGCAGACCGAAACGGCGCAGCGTCATGGCGATGTTCAGGGCGACGCCGCCGGGCAGCCGCGTGATGCGCCCCGGACGGTCCGCGCCCTGGCGCATGTGGCTGGCGGAGCGGCCGATGATGTCCCAAAGGACGCTGCCGATGCAGAGGATATCCGTCATGGCGTCTAACTGCCCCGAACGCGCGGGCGGCGCAAGCGCCAAGGGCGCCGCGGGGCAGGGCGCGCATAAAAGGACGCGCGCGGCTTGAATCCCCCCGCCGGCGTGCCAGTATCCACGCGAACCGGACTGGGGGACGCGCATGACCTTTGCCTTTGCGCCGCGCCATTTGCGCGGCATTCTTCATGGCCTTGCAGGGGTGGCGCTATGGCTGGCGGCGGCGGGCGCGGCCCTGGCGCACGAGGTGCGTCCCGCGATCGGGGATCTGTGGGTCGAGGACGGACGCCTGCGGCTGGAGCTGTCGCTGAACGCCGAAGCGGTGCTGGCGGGCATCGACCTGGACGGGCTGGACGACACCGACATGGCCGAGGATCCGCAGGCCTACGACGCCCTGCGCGCCGCGCCGCCCGCGCAGATCGCCGAGCAGATGCGCGCCGCCTTCCCGGACATCGCCCGTGCGCTGCGCATCGAGACGCAGGGCCCCGCCGGCCCCGAGGCGGCCGAGCTGCGGCTGGAGGCGGTCGAGGTGCTGCCCGCCGCCTCGGAGGAGCTGCCGCGCGAGACGCGCCTCGACATCCGCGCCGATCTGCCCGGCGCCGGGCCGCTGGTCCTGCACTGGCCCGACGGCTTCGGCGACCTGGTGCTGCGCCAGCAGGGAGTCGAGGAGGCGTACACCGGCTATGTCGCGGGCGGCGGCGCCAGCGATCCGATCCCGGTGGCGGGCGGCGGCGCGCAGGGCGGGCTGGCGACCTTCGCCAGCTACGTGCCCGTTGGCTTCGACCACATCCTGCCCAAGGGGCTGGACCACATCCTGTTCGTGCTGGGGCTGTTCTTCCTGTCCTCGGCGCTGGCGCCGCTGCTGTGGCAGATCACCGCCTTCACCGCCGCCCATACGGTGACCCTGGCGCTTGGCGCGCTGGGGCTGGTCAGCGTCCCGGCCTCGGTGGTGGAGCCGCTGATCGCCGCCTCGATCACCTATGTCGCGGTGGAGAACGTGCTGACCTCGCGCCTGCATCGCTGGCGGCCGGCGGTGGTCTTCGGCTTCGGCCTGCTGCACGGGCTGGGCTTCGCCTCGGTGCTGGAGGAGTTCGGCCTGCCGGGCGAGGATTTCATCGCCGCGCTCCTGGGCTTCAACGTCGGGGTCGAGCTGGGCCAGTTGACGGTGATCGCGCTGGCCTTCCTCGCGGTGGGCCTGTGGTTCGGCCGCAAGCCCTGGTACCGCCGGGTGATCGCGGTGCCCGCCTCGCTGGTCATCGCGGCGATCGGCGCCTACTGGACCGTCGAGCGGATCTTTTTCTGAAGCCGCGGGGCAGGGCGCGCACCCGGGGGCTTGCGCCCGGGCCAAGGGCCTTGTATATGCGCGCCACTCAATCCCGCAGGCGGGGTCGGGCCATTGGACAGACAGCCCCAAGGGTCCACCGGTTGGCGCATCCGCGCTGAGCCCCCGCCAAGGCGAAAACCGGAAAGGAAAAAGACATGGCTCTTCCCGAGTTCACCATGCGCCAGCTGCTGGAAGCCGGCGTTCACTTCGGCCACCAGACCCAGCGCTGGAACCCGCGCATGTCGCAGTTCATCTACGGCGCGCGCAACGGCATCCACATCATCGACCTGACGCAGACCGTCCCGATGCTGGACGCGGCGCTGAACGCGATCCGCGAGACCGTCGCCAAGGGCGGCCGCGTGCTGTTCGTCGGCACCAAGCGCCAGGCCTCCGCGCCCGTCGCCGAGGCGGCCGAGAAATGCGCCCAGTACTACATGAACCACCGCTGGCTCGGCGGCACGCTGACCAACTGGAAAACCGTCAGCCAGTCGATCAACCGTCTGAAGCAGATCGACGAGCTGATGGAGCAGGGCGCCGAGGGCCTGACCAAGAAAGAGCGTCTGGGCATGGAGCGCGAGCAGGAGAAGCTGCAAGCCTCGCTCGGCGGTATCCGCGAGATGGGCGGCATTCCCGACATGCTGTTCGTCATCGACGTGAAGAAAGAGGCCCTGGCCATCGCCGAAGCCAAGAAGCTGGGCATCCCGGTCGTCGCCGTGGTTGACACCAACTGCTCGCCCGACGGCATCGACTACATCATCCCCGGCAACGACGACGCCGCGCGCGCCATCTCGCTGTACTGCGACCTGGCCAGCCGCGCCGCGATTGACGGCATGTCGGCACAGCTGGGCGCCGCGGGCGTCGACCTGGGCGCGATGGAAGAGGCACCGGCCGAAGAAGCCGCCTCGACCGGCGTCGAGACTGGCAACGTCTCCGAAGAGACCGCCGCCTCCGACACCGTCGCCAAGGACGCGCCCTACGAGCTGGAAAACAAGGGCTGATCGCCCAAGGTTTCTGACAATGGCGGGGCGTCCCCAGGGGCGTCCCGACCCATCCCCATACTGAGGAGAGCCGAGATGGCAATCACCGCATCCCAGGTCAAAGAACTGCGCGAAACCACCGGCGCCGGCATGATGGACGCCAAGAAGGCGCTGACCGAAACCAACGGCGACATGGAAGCCGCGATCGACTGGCTGCGCACCAAGGGTCTGGCCAAGGCGGCCAAGAAGTCCGGGCGCACCGCGGCCGAGGGCCTCGTGGCCGTCAAGGTCGAGGGCGGCACCGGCGTCGCCGTGGAAGTGAACTCGGAAACCGACTTCGTCGGCAAGAACGCCGAGTTCCAGGCCATGGTCGCCAAGATCGCCGAAGCGGCGCTGAAGGTCGATGACGTCGAGGCGCTGTCGCAGGCGCAGATCGACGGCAAGACCGTCGCCGACACGCTGACCGACAAGATCGCCACCATCGGCGAGAACATGACCCTGCGCCGCATGGCGAAGGTCGAGGGCGAGACCGTTGTGTCCTATGTGCACAGCGCCGCAGCCGAGGGCATGGGCCGCATCGGCGTGCTGGTCGCGCTGAAGGGCGGCTCGGAAGATTTCGGCCGCCAGGTCGCCATGCACATCGCCGCGGCGAACCCGCAGGCGCTGGGTGAAGCCGACCTCGATCCCGCCGTCGTCGAGCGCGAGCGCAAGGTCCTGACCGAGCAGGCGCGCGAAAGCGGCAAGCCCGAGCAGGTCATCGAGAAGATGATCGAAGGCCGGATGAAGAAGTTCCTCGCCGAGGTCACGCTGCTAGGCCAGGCCTTCGTCATCGACCCCGACAAGTCGGTCGCCGAGGCCGCCAAGGACGCCGGTGCCGAGATCCTGGGCTACAAGCGCCTGGAAGTCGGCGAAGGCATCGAGAAGAAGGAAGAGGATTTCGCGGCAGAGGTGGCCAAGGCCGCCCAGGGCTAAGCGCCCGACGCGTCGCGAATCCTTTCGAACGCCGCCCTTCGGGGCGGCGTTTTTCGTTCTTTCTCAGTCTCTTGGCAGGCGCCATTCGTCCTTCAGCAGCCCGAAGATCAGCGAGTCGCGCAGCCCCATGTGCGTCTCCCATTCCGCCCGCAACCGGCCTTCCAGCTGGAAGCCCAGCCGCTGAAGCAGCGCGATGGAGGCGGCATTCTCCGGGTCCGCATCCGCGAAGATGCGCCGCTGACCTTCCTTGAACAGCAGGTCGAGCACCGCCGCGACGGCTTCCGAGGCGAAACCTTGACCCTGCGCGCGGCGGGCGAGGAGGAAGCCGATCTCCGTCACGCGGCCCTGGGGCTTTTCCGTGGCGACCACGAAGCCGAGGGCGGTATCATCCTTCGGCAGGGTAATCGCCCAGCGGCGGCCGCCGTCGGAGACATCGAAGCGCGCGCGCAGTTCATCCTCCGTCTCGAACGGCGGGCGCGACCACCAGGACATGAAAGCGGCGTCCGACATGTCCGGGAACAGCGCCGCGGCGTCGTCGGGCCGACGGGGACGCAGAAGCAGGCGGCGGGTCGTGAGCGTCGGAGTCTCGGGGGAAGGCATGCGGGCGGTCCAATGCAACGGGCGAAGGTATGGCCGTAAGCTACCGAGATTGAGGGGTAAATACAGGCTTTTCGAGTAAACCGGGCGGTCCGCGTACATCTATTAATTACATAATACTGATTATACGACTTAAGTGCTAAGGTGCGCGCGGTTCAATTAGTCCCCCATCGGCACTGCTACGGCAGGACGTGGCGCAACCGCGCGGCTGTCTCGCAATAGAAGCTGCGCCACGTGGCGCCCCGCTCGGCGTATCCCTCGATCG
>JBPEXR010000194.1:0-3024 GCA_052031355.1 Paracoccaceae bacterium | reverse complement strand
CTCGCGCCATTCCTTGGGCGCGCGGCCCTCCAGGAAGGGGCGCAGCGAACGGCCTTCGACGATATGGCCGGGCACCTCGCCGCCCGAGGCCTCGATGAAGGTGGCGGCCAGGTCGATCGCCTCGACGGGGGCGTCGCAGGTGGTGCCGCGGGTGCCATCGGCCGCGGGGCGCGGGTCGTAGACGATCATCGGCACCTGGACCGAAGGGGCGTGGAAGAGGTCCTTCTCGCCCATCCAGTGATCGCCCAGGTAATCGCCGTGATCGGAGGTGAGCACGATCATCGTGTCCTGCATCCGGCCCGTCGCCTCCAGGTGGTCGAGCAGCCGGCCAAGCTGGTCGTCGCATTGCTTGATGAGGCCCATGTAGGCGGGAATGACGGCGCGGCGCACCTCCTCGCGCTGGAAGGCGCGGCCGATGCGGCCCTCCATGAAGGCGCGGTAGACGGGGTGGGGGTCCTCGCGCTCGGCCGGGTGGCGCAGGGGCGGGGGCACGTCGTCCGGGCCGTAGAGGTCATGATAGGGGGCCGGCACGATGTAGGGCCAGTGCGGCTTGATGTAGCTGAGATGCGCCAGCCAGGGCGCATCGCCCGTGCGGCTGTCCAGGAAGTCGATGGCGCGGGAGGTGAGCCAGGGCGTTTCGCTGTCGGCCTCCGCGATGTTGGCGGGGCGTGGCGCGTGTCGCATCGCGAAGCCCGAGGCGATCTGCCCCGCCTCGTCGACGCCGGCATTGGCGTGATCGTGCCAGGGGTTGCGCCCCTCGTAGCCGCGGGCGCGCAGGTAGGCGTTGTAGGGCGCGCGGCGTTCGTCGTAGAAGCCGTCCGGCCCTTCCGCCCAAAGGCCGTCGTCGCGCACCCAGGTGTCGAAGCCGCATTCCGACAGCCGCGCGCCGATCACCCCGTCCCGGGAAATGCCCAGCCGGTCCATGCCGGCCAGGTCGGGGGCCATGTGCGTCTTGCCGATCAGCCAGCTTTCCATGCCCAGCGGGCGCAGGTGGTCGCCCAGGGTCATCTCGCCGACCTTCAGCGGGTAGTTGTTCCAGCTCGCCCCGTGCGAGGAGGTGTAGCGCCCGGTGTAGAAGGACATCCGGCTGGCGCCGCAGACGGGCGATTGCACGAAGGCGCGGGTGAAGCGCAGCGAGCGCGCCGCCAAGCGGTCCATGTGCGGCGTCTGCAGCCGCGGGTGCCCGGCGCAGGACAGGTAGTCGTGCCGCAGCTGGTCGTACATGATGAAGAGGATGTTCATCGCCTCAGACCTGGCCCCCGGCGATCTCGATGCATTGTCCGTTGACGCTGCCCGAGCCAGGCCCGCAAAGCCAGAGCGCCGCCTCGGCGACCTCCTCGGCGGTGACGAGGCGGCCGTGGCGGTTGGCGCCGACCATCATCTGGCGCGCCTCATCCTCCGAGACGCCGGCGCGGGCGCTGATTGCTTGCACGTTGCGGCTGACGATCTCGGTATCGACGTAGCCGGGGCAAAGGGCGTTGAACGTGTAGGGGCGGCCCATGAAATCCTCGCTCAGCGAGCGGATGAGGCCGATCACCCCGTGCTTGGAGGCCGAGTAGGCCCCGGCGCCCTTCAGCCCGCGCAGCCCGGCGATGGAGCTGACGGCGATGACCCGGCCCCAGTCGGTCTGCTGCATGCTGCGCAGCGCCTCGCGCAGGGTCAGGAAGGTGCCGTCGAGGTTGGTCGCCATGACGCTGCGCCAGAAGTCCAGCTCGGTCTTGGCAAGGCTGCGGCCCTCGGCAATACCGGCGTTGGCGACGCAGACCTGGATCGGCCCGCGCGCCTCTACCGCGGCGGCGATCTGGCCGGTGACCTGCGCCTCGTCGGTCACGTCCATCCGGGCGGGGTGCAGCCCGGGGCCGGCGACATCCTCCAGCACCGAAAGGCGGCGGCCGGTGATCGTGACCTCGGCCCCAGCCCCGGCCAGCGCCCGGGCGATCGCCAGCCCGATGCCGGTGCCGCCGCCGGTGACCAACGCGTGTTTGCCCTTCAATGTCATGTGCCCCTCCTGTCCCTGTGCGGCGCAGATTGGCGGCGCGGGCAGGGCAGGGCAAGGGGCATGGCGGGGGCCGCGGCGCAATTTCTGCAAAGCGGCAATGCAGGTTTGCGCAATCATATACGCCACGCCGGCTTGTGCCCCCGTTCCCTGCGCGCTAGGTAAATCGTGACGCAAAGGTTTTGCCGCAGTGCGGCATGTTCAACGTGAGGGACAAGGGAGAACCCGAACAGTGAAAATCGGAACGCCAAAGGAAGTCTTCGAGGGCGAGGCGCGGGTCGCCATGACCCCCGACAGCGCCCGGCAGCTGCAGAAGCTGGGCTATGAGTGCCTGATCGAGGCGGGCGCGGGCAGCGCCGCGGGATTCGCCGATGCGGATTACGAAGAGGCAGGGGTTACGGTCATCAAGACCGCCGCCGCCCTCTACAAGGAAGCGGATATCGTCGCCAAGGTGCGCCCGCCCAGCGAGACGGAGGCCAAGCGCCTGCGCAAGGACCAGCTGCTGATCTCCTTCTTCTGGCCGGCCCAGAACGAGGCGCTGATGGACCAGCTGGCCAAGAAGGGCACCTCGGTCATCGCGATGGACATGGTGCCGCGCATCAGCCGCGCGCAGAAGATGGACGCGCTGTCCTCGATGGCCAATATCGCCGGCTACCGCGCGGTGATCGAGGCGGGCAACAACTTCGGGCGTTTCTTCACCGGCCAGATCACCGCCGCGGGCAAGGTGCCCCCGGCCAAGGTGCTGGTGGTCGGGGCCGGCGTCGCGGGTCTCGCGGCGATCGGCACTTCGACCGCGCTGGGCGCGGTGACCTATGCCTTCGACGTGCGCCCCGAGGTGGCCGAACAGGTCGAGAGCATGGGCGCGCAGTTCGTCTACCTCGACTTCGAGGAGGAGCTGGAGGACGGTTCGGCCTCGGGCGGCTACGCCAAACCCTCCAGCCCCGAGTTCCGCGAGGCGCAGCTGGCCAAGTTCCGCGAGCTGGCGCCCGACATGGACGTGGTGATCACCACCGCGCTGATCCCCAACC
>JBPEXR010000193.1:0-11395 GCA_052031355.1 Paracoccaceae bacterium | reverse complement strand
TCCCCAAATCGCCGCCGTGCCCCCGCCGACCGCGAGGCCGAGCCAGTGCCATCCTTCGTCGCCGAGCGACATCAGCCCGGTGCCGTGGGCCAGGACTGGCAACGTCATCGCCAGTAGATAGGGCCCGGTGTAGCGGCAATGGACACGCCCGCAGCGTCGGGCGTTGAGCAGGCAGGCCCCGCCCATCCAGGCCAGCGCGAGGGCCCAGACAAGGGTCTTGGGCCCATCGGGCAGGGGAACTGCCAGCACCACGCGCCGATCGGCAGCCACCAGGCCAGCGCGGCGCCGCCGGCCGTGCCCAGAAGGTCCTCCTGGCCGAGGGCGGCGCCCTGCCTCCTAGGGGGTGATCGCGCCGCGGCGGGCGGCGCGGCGCGGGCGACGGCGCACCGGGTTTGCACTCCCCGAATTTCCCGCTAGCCTGCCAGCGCCCCGCGGCGCCATGCATTCCGGCGCGGCGGAACCTATTCGTACGACAGGATTTTCCATGAACGACCTCTACCTGACCCCGGCCAGTGACTGCACCGTGCCGCGCCTGTGCGATGCGCTGAACGCGGGCTACGAAGGCTACCTCATCCCGGTGAACTTCACGCCCGAAGCCCTGCTTCGGCGTATCGCGGCAGAACATGTGGACCTGGCGCAAAGCGCGCTGCTGGAGGATGCCGAGGCGCGCACCGTCGGCGCCATGTTGATCGCCCGGCGCGGGACCGTCAGCCGGGTGGCGGCGCTGGGCATCGCGCGGCCCTTCCGGGGCCGCGGCCTGGGCGCGGCCGCAATCGCGCAGGCCGTCGCCGCGGCGCGGGAGCGCAGCGACCGGCGCCTGGTGCTGGAGGTGATCGAGGGCAATACCGCCGCCATCGCCACTTACCGCCGCGCCGGGTTCCAAGAGGTGCGGCGGCTGGTCGGCTATACCCGCGGCGGCACGGCCTCGGGGCCGGTCGGGCGCGTCGCCTGCACGCCCGCCGAGGCACTGCAGATCCTCGATCCCGCCTATCCGCTGGACGCGAGCTGGCAGACCGCGCCCGCCTGTTTCGCGGGCGCCTGCCCGCCCATCCAGGCCTTCACCAACCCCGAGGGCACGGCCGCGGCGCTGGTCGATGCCTCGGGCGAGGTGGTGCGCCTGCTGGCCTTCGGCGTCGCGCCCTGGGCCTGGCGCAAGGAGGTCGGCTCGCGCTTCATGGAGGCGCTTCTCGCGGCCTACCCGGAGCGGACGTGGAAGATCGCCGAGACCCTGCCCGAGGGGCAGGCGGCGGGTTTCCTCGCCCGGACCGGCTGGAAGCGCACCGAGCTGCAGCAGATCGAGATGGTGCATCACCTTGGCTGAGGGGAAAGGAAAGGACACGAGCATGGCGCAGATCACGCAGGACGAGGCGCGGCACTGGCTGGAGGCTTACGGCCGGGCCTGGGAGAAGGGCGACCCGGAGGCGGTGACCCCGCTTTTCACCGAAGATGCGCGCTACATCGAGACGCCCTTCGCCCCGCCGATGGAGGGGCGCGCGGCGATCCACGCCTATTGGACCGAAGGCGCCGCCACCGCGCAGCAGGATGTGCGCTTCACCGCGACGCTCTGGTCGCTGACCCCCTGGCCGGAGGCGGGGGAAGAGGGGGCGCAGTGCCTTGCGCATTGGCGCGCCGCCTTCCGGCGCGTGCCCTCGGGCGAGGCGGTGGAGATCGACGGTGTCTTCCGGCTGCGGCTGCTGCGCACGCCGGGTGGCGTGCTCTGCGCGCAGCTTCAGGAATGGTGGCACCGGCGCTAGGCCGGCGTGCCGCAAAAAGAAAAGGCGGGCCGGGGGCCCGCCTTCTCGGAATCTTCGATTCGAATGCGATCAGTCGGTGTCGCCGTCGGAATCGTTGGACGATGCCGCGATCACGGCAGCTGCCACAACGCCGGCAACCGCTGCGCCGCCCAGGCCCATGAACGGGATCACGGGGACCATTTCTTCTTCCTGCGGCTGAATCACAGTGGTGGTCGTGGTCGGTGCAATGCTGCCTGCCACGGCTGCCGAGAGCGGAAGCGAGGCGATGAGCGCCGAGAGGCCGAGGGCCGCGAATTTCTTCATAGTTCAACTCCATTGACTACGTGAGCTAGGCACACTGTAGGGCGTTTATCGGTTTCAGGCAACGTGAGTCGAGCGGAAGTTGCGACGCGGCGTAACCCTGCCGAAACATGTGGCAAAATTCGCACCGCGCAGGGAAAGGGCGCCTGTCGGGGGTAAACCGGGCACCCGGCGGGATTGGAGCGGCCGGGCGCCCGGCTGTCACATCGGCACCGGCTGGCGAAAGCTCGGGTGCCGCCGTGACGCGGCCCAGGGTGGGCCGCTGGCTGCCTTCTGGGGCGGGCATATCCTAGCCCAAAACGCGCCCTGCCGCGCCCCCTGCGCAGCAGATTGGCGCGAGGCGCGGCGCTTGCCCCAGCCGCTGGGGCAAGGGCGCGCGGCCTTAGGGCGCGGGCGTTGTGCCGGCGATGCGGCGGATGGTGGTGGTGCTGGGCGGGCGGGTCATGCGCTCGGACGCGGTGTCGCGGTACTGCGCGAAGGCGCGGCTTTCCAGGAAGCGCGCCTTGCCGGCCGCGTCGGCGAACTCGAAGATCGCCAGGAAGCGGGTCGGATCCTCGGTGGCGAAGCCGGTGTAGCTGAACCCCTCCGTGCCTTCCTTGGCAAGCTCGGCGACCAGCGTCTCCAGCGCGCGGGTCTGGGCCTCCGCGCCGTCTTCCTTGATGTGGTATTCGACAAGCAGGCTCATCCCGCCTCTCCCCTGGCGGTGGTCCGACCGGAACGGGCCCCGCGGTGCGGGGCCCGTCCAGCATAGCACGCGGGCCGGGGCCTAGTCGCTGAGCGATTCGGCCGCCCGGGCCTGGCGCATACGGCGGCGCAGCACGCCCCCCACCAGCATCGGCAGCACGAAGCCGATCACCGCGATCGACCACAGCAGGATCGTCAGCGGCGAGGAGATGAGCACGCCGTAGTCGCCATCGGCGATGTTCACGGCGCGGCGCATGTTCACCTCCATCTCGTTGCCCAGCAGCGTGCCCAGGATCACCGGCACCAGCGGCACGTCGAGCTTGCGCAGCACCCAGCCGGCGACGCCGAAGGCCACCATGACCAGCAGATCGAAGCTGGAGCCCGAGATGCCGTAGATCCCGACGAAGGAGACCATGGCCACGATCGGCATCAGGATGCGCGGCGGCACCATCAGCACCCGGGTGAACAGGCCCACCATCGGGATGTTCATCGCCAGAAGCATCACGTTGCCGATGAAAAGCGCGGCGATCAGCCCCCAGACCACGTCGGGGTTCTGGGTGAAAAGCAGCGGCCCGGGCGTGATGTTCAGCGCCAGCAGCACCGCCAGCAGCACCGCCGTGGTTCCCGATCCGGGCACGCCGAGCGCCAGCATCGGCACCAGCGCCCCGCCGGCGGCGGCGTTGTTGCCCGCCTCTGGCGCCGCGACGCCGCGCGGATCGCCCTTGCCGAAGGTGCCCTTGCGGTCCACCAGGCGCTTCTCCATCGAGTAGGAGATGAACGAGCCGAGCGAGGCCCCCGCCCCCGGCAGCACCCCGGCGATGAAGCCCAGCAGCGTCGTGCGGCCCATCGTCGGGATACAGGAGCGGATCAGCCCCCAGGAGGGCACGATGCGGCCGATCTTGACCTTCGGCTTGTCGGAGATGTCGCGCTCGGTGCCGCGATGCTCCAGGAAGATGAAGATCTCCGACAGGGCGAACAGGCCGACGATGGCGACCAGGAAGTCGATGCCGTCGTAAAGGTGCACCTCGCCGAAGGTAAAGCGCGGCACGCCGGTCTGGGTATCGACGCCGATCATCGCGAGGCCCAGGCCAAGGGCCGCGGCGAAGGCGGCCTTCGCCTGGTTGGTCGAGGAGACGCCGCCCAGCGTGGCGAAGGCCAGCGCGAAGAGGGCGAAGTATTCCGCCGGCCCGAAGAGCAGCGCCACCTTCACCAGCTGCGGCGCCAGGATCACCAGCCCCCAGGTGGCGAAGAAGGCCCCGACGAAGGAGGCGATGCCCGAAAGCGCCAGCGCCTCGCCGGCGCGGCCCTGCTGCGCCATCGGGTAGCCGTCGAGGCAGGTCATCATCGCCGGCTCGTCGCCCGGGATGTTCAGCAGGATCGAGGAGATGCGCCCGCCGTACATCGCCCCGTAGTAGACCGAGGTCAGCAGGATCAGCGAGGGCGTCGCCCCCAGCCCCAGGGTGAAGGCCAGCGGGATCAGGATGGCGACGCCGTTCGAGGGGCCAAGCCCGGGCAGCGCGCCCATGACGGTGCCCAGAAAGCAGCCCAGCAGCGCCAGCATCAGGTTCTGCCAGGTCAGCGCGACGGCGAAACCGTCGCCGAGGTTGGACAGGAGTTCCATGCGCCTGCTCCTAGAAACCGAAGGGGCCGCGGGCCAGGCTGAGGCCCAGCACGAGGCGGAAGATGACGTAGATGCCCACCGAGGTGCCCAGCCCCGTCAGCACCGCCTCCAGTGGACGCGAGCCCAGGCGCCAGGCCAGGTAGGTCGCGGCGAAGGCGGTGGCGATCAGGAAGCCCAGCTCGGGCAGGGCGATGGCGTAAAGGCACAGGACGACGGCGGCGGCGCCGATCTCGGCCAGGCGGCCGAGGCCGGGCCATTCCGGGTCCGCGTCGGGCCGCAGGATGAAATAGACCGAGGCAAGCGCGGCGACGGCGGCGATGATGTAGGGGAACATCTTCGGGCCGACCGCGTCGGTCAGGAAGCTTTCTTGGATGATCGAGGCCGCCCAGGCGAAGAAGATCGCAAGGCACAGCCCGATGACGCCTAGGATGCGGTCGCTCATGGGGGTCTCCGGGTCTGGGCGGGCGCCGGGGTCCGGCGCCCGCGCGGGGTTACTTCAGGATGCCGATCTCGCGCGACAGGTCCTGGATGTTTTGCACCGACTCGCTGACGAACTGCTCGAACTCTTCGCCGTGCAGGTCCAGCGGGGCCAGGCCGTTGGCCTCCATCACGGCTTTCCATTCGGGCGCGTCGTAGAGCGTGTCGATCTGGGAGACCCAGTAGTCATAGGCCGCGTCGCTCATCCCGCCGGGGGCGTAGAAGCCGCGCCAGTTGGCGCCGATGGCGTCGATGCCCTGCTCCTTGGCGGTCGGCATCTCGGAGAACTCGCCGCCCAGACGCTCGGGCGAGAGAACCGCGACGACGCGGATGTCGCCGGATTGCACGAAGCCCTTGGCCTCCGACAGATCGCCGGTGAAGGCCTGCAGCGAGCCGGCCAGAAGCTGCGTCACCGCCTCGCCGCCGCCGGCGAAGGCGATGTACTTCACCTTGCGCACGTCCTCGAGCCCGGCCTTCTGCGCCGCGATCAGCACCTTCAGGTGGTCCCAGCCGCCCACGGCCGACCCGCCGCCGATCGCGACCGAGGCGGGGTCCGCCTTCATCGCGTCCATCAGGTCGGTCAGGTTCTGGTACTCGCTGTCCGCGGCCACGGCGATGACGCCGTAATCGGCCCCGATGGAGCCCAGCCAGCGCACCTGGTCCATGGTGTTGCCCGGGTAGGCGTTCTGCGCCAGCCGCGTCGCGGTGGCCGAAGAGGCGGCGACGATCAGGTCGTTGTCCTCGGCCCGCTTGTTGACCACCTCGGCGAAGGCCACGCCGCCGCCGCCACCGGCCAGGTTGACCACCTGCATGGTCTTCGGGATCAGTCCGAGGTCCTGCATCGACTTGCCCACCTGGCGGCAGGTGAAGTCCCAGCCGCCGCCCGGGTTGGCGGGGGCGATGCATTCGGGGTTCTCGGGGGTGAAGTCCTGGGCCTGCGCCGCCAGGGGCGCGCAGATCGCCAGGGCGGCGGCCAGGGCGCCGCGCCGCATTGCGTTGATCATGTCAATCTCCTCCGTTGTCCGCGGGCGTGCCGCGGGGTGGCCCCCTTCTAGGCGCGCAACCTGTCATCAACCTGTCATCGACCGCGCCGCGGGCCGGCCTTTGCCGCTTTTTCCGGCAGGAATGCCCGGATAGGATGCGATGCGAAGATGGGGGGGCGAGCATGCGCGTGCTGATCGTCGAGGATACGGCCGACCTGGGCGAGGCGGTCGCCGCCAGCCTGGGGCAGGCGGGTTTCGCCTGCGATCTGGCCGCCACGCTGGCCGAGGCGGAGGATTGCCTGGCGGTGCAATCCTATGACGCGGTGGTGCTGGACATCCACCTGCCCGACGGCGACGGCCGGGCGCTGCTGCGCGGGCTGCGCGCCCGGCAGGACGCGACGCCGGTGCTGATGCTGACCGCCGAGTTCGCCGTCTCCGCCCGCATCGACGCGCTGGACGAGGGGGCGGACGATTACCTCGTCAAACCCTTTGACCTGGGCGAGCTGGAGGCGCGGCTGCGCGCGCTGGTGCGCCGCGACCGGGGCCAGGCGCAAAGCCGCATCACCCTGGCCGGGCTGGAGTTCGACCCCGCCGCCCGCAGCCTGCGCCTGAACGGCGAGGCGGTGGCCATGACCCGGCGCGAGATGGCGCTGCTGAACCTGATGCTGGGCCATGTCGGGCGCATTCTGCCCAAGGATCGCCTCTTCGACGGGCTGTTCGGCTTCGACGCCTCGGACGTGGGCACCAACGCGGTCGAGCTTTACGTCGCGCGCCTGCGCAAGAAGCTTGTCGGCTCCGGCGTGGTGATCGAGACGCACCGCGGCCTGGGCTATTGCCTGCGGGCCGAGGATGGCTGACCGCGCCCCCGCCGCCCCGCACGGCGCCCCGCACGGCGCCCCGTCCGGTGCCCCATCGCCCGCGGCCCCGCCGGGCGTGCGCGCCACCATGTCGCTGCGTATGCGCGTGGCGCTGGCGGTGGGGGCGGTCCTGCTGCTGGGGGGCGCGGTGGTGCTGGTCGCGGCGCTGGCCTACGGCGGGCAGGCGGCGGCGCGGGCCTATGACCGGCTGCTTTACGGCGCGGCGACCTCCATCGCGGCTTCGATCACGGTGCGCGCCGGGGAGGTGGTCGTCGACATGCCCCCCTCGGCCTTCGAGCTTCTGGCCCTCGCCCCAGCGGACCGTATCCGCTACCGCGTTGTCAGCCCCGGCGGCGGCACGCTGACGGGCGACGCCGAGGCGCCGCTGCCGCAGGACGCCGGCGACACGGTCTTCTACGACGGGGATTTCGGGGCGGAGCCTGCGCGCTACGTCGCCGTGACCCGGCGCTTCGCCGAGCGCAGTTTTTCCGGCCCGGTGCGCATCGTGGTGGGGCAGACACTGCGGGCCCGGCGCGACCTGGCGCGCGACATCGCCCAGAACGCGCTGCTGGCGTTGGGCGGGGCGGGCACGGTGATGGCCCTCTTCGCCTGGCTGGTGGTCAGCCGGGCGCTGCGCCCGCTGCCGCGCATCGGCGCCGCCCTGGCCCGGCGTGAGCCCACCGACCTGACCCCGCTGTCGATCGCCGCCCCGCGCGAGGTGGCCGGGATGCTGGGGCCGCTGAACGCCTTCATGGCGCGGCTCGACCGGCAGAGCGTGGCGACGCAAAACATGATCGGCGACGCCGCGCACCAGCTGCGCACTCCGGTGGCGGCGATCCGCGCCCAGGCCCAGCTGGCCCTGCGCGAGACTGACCCCGAGCGCCGCGCCCGCATCACCGGAAGGATCGAGCGGCGCGCGGCCGACCTTGGCCGCCTTTTGGACCAGCTGCTGAGCCGGGCCATGGTGATCCACCGCGCCGATACGGCGCCGCGCGCGCCGCTGGACCTGCGCGACGTGGCGGTCGAGGTGCTGGAGGCCTGCGACGACCTGCTGCGCGCCGCCGGCGCCGAGGTGGCGCTGGAGCTGCCGGAGGGGCCGGTGACGGTGCGCGGCGATGCGCTGTCGCTGGCGGAGGCGGGCAAGAACCTTCTGACCAACGCGCACCGCCACGGCGCGCCGCCGCTGCGCCTGGGCGTCGCGCTGCGGGACGGGCGGGCGCGGCTCTGGGTGTCCGACGCCGGACCCGGCCTGCCCGCCGCGCTGGCCGAGGCACCGGGCCAGCGCTTCGCCGCCCGCCCCGAAGGCGCCACCGGGCCGGGCCGCGCCGCGGGCGTGGGCGGCGTCGGCCTGGCCATCGCGCGGGAGGTGGCCGAAAGCCACGGCGGCGGGCTGGAGATGGCCCGTAGCGGCGGCCGCTTCGAGATGGCGCTGGTCCTGCCGGGGGGCGGGGCATGAGGCGGCGCTTTCGGCAGAGGATCGCCGGGGCGGGGCGTTCGCTCGCCGTGCTGGGGCGCAGGCTGCATGCCGCCGCCTGGCTGATGCTGGCCTTCATCCAGCCCGCGGCGGCGGCGGAGCTGACCGCCCGCTTCGGCCCCGAGGATGCGGCGCAACGGATCGTCCTACGCTCCACCACCGACCTCGCGGTGCTGGGCCCGGTGCTGGAGGCTTTCGTCGCCGCCCGGCCGGGGCTGGCGGTCGATTACGAGCAATGGGGCTCCAACCCGCTGCACGCGCTGGAACGGCGCGCCTGCGCCGGGCAAGCGGCGCCGGCGGACCTGGTCATCAGCTCTGCGGTGCATCACATGGTGGCGCTGGTCAACGCCGGATGCGCGGCGCCGCACCGGTCCGAGGCGACGGCGGCGCTGCCCGCCGCGCTGCGCTGGCGGGACGAGCTGTGGGGCGTGACGCGCGAGCCGGCCGTCATGGTCTACAACCGCGCGCTGGTCCCGCCCGAGGAGGTGCCACGCTCGCGTTTCGACCTGCTGGACCTGCTGCGCCCGCAGGGCAGCCGCTATGCCGGGCGGGTGGCGACCTACGACATCGAAGCCTCGGGGCTGGGCTTCCTGCTGGCCTTCGCCGACGCGCAGGAGGCCACGACCTTCGGCGGCCTTATGGAGGCCTTCGGCCGCTCCGGCGCCGTCGCCACCTGCTGCTCGGCCGAGATCATCGACGGGGTGATCGCGGGCGACTACCTGGTCGCCTACAACGTCCTTGGCTCCTACGCGCTGGTGCGGGCGCGGGCGGCGCCGCAGCTGGGCATCGTCGCACCGGAGGATTACACCCTGATCCTGAGCCGCAGCGCCATGATCCCGCGCGGCGCGCGGGCGCCCGGCGCGGCGGCGGCGCTGCTGGATTACCTGCTATCGCCCGAGGGGCAGACCGCGCTGCAGGCGCGCGATCTGGTGGTGCGCATCAGCGGCGAGGAAGGCGGCGCGCTGGAGGCGCCCAGCGAGGTGGACACGCTGGTGCGCCCGATCCGCCTGTCGCCGACGCTGCTGCTGGCGCTGGATGCGCACAAGCGGCGGCTTTTCATCGAACGCTGGCGCGGCGCCTTCCCGCAAACCGGGCCGGGCCAGCCGCGCTAGGAAAACGCCCCGCGCGGGCGGGCCGGCGGGGCGTTTGGTGGTGGCGTTCGGTGGGAGCCGGGTGGTGGGTGCCGCGTGTCGTGTGCGCCCAGCGGCCCGTCAGTTCTCGGGGAAGAAACAGGCGGCCGGGTGCGGGCTGCCCTGCAACTCGGGGCGCGACTGGCGGCACTTGTCCTGCGCCTTCCAGCAGCGCGGCGCGAAGGGGCAGCCTTCCGGGATGGCCAGCGGCGAGGGCAGTTCGCCCTTCAGCTTGATCCGCTCCTTGCTGGCGCGCGGGTCGGCGTTGGGCGTCGCCGAGAGCAGCGCCTTGGTGTAGGGGTGGCGCGGCCGGGCGAAGACCTCTTCCTTGGGGCCGGTCTCCACCGGGCGGCCGAGGTACATCACGATCACGTCGTCGGCGACGTGGCGCACCACCGACAGATCGTGGCTGATGAAGAGATAGGCCAGCTGCATCCGCTCCTGCAGGTCGAGCAGCAGGTTCAGGATCTGGCTCTGGATCGACAGGTCGAGGGCCGAGACAGGCTCGTCCAGCACCAAAAGCTTGGGCTCCAGCATCAGCGCGCGGGCCACCGCGATACGTTGGCGCTGCCCGCCCGAGAACATGTGCGGGTAGCGGTCGTAATGCTCGGGGCGCAGGCCGACCAGCTCCATCATCTCGCGGCCCTTCGCGGCGCGTTCGCGGGCCGACATCTCGGGGCGGTTGATCTTCAGCGGCTCTTCCAGGATCGCGCCGATGCGGTGCCGCAGGTTGAGCGAGCCGTAAGGGTCCTGGAAGACGATCTGCACGCTGTCGCGCAGGCTGGCCCAGTTGTCCGGCGTCGCCTCCTGCCCGCCGATGGTCAGGCGGCCGCCGGTGGGTTCCTCGATCAGGGTGACGAGGCGGGCGAGGGTGGATTTGCCGCAGCCCGATTCCCCGACCACCGCGAGGGTGCGGCCGGGGGCGATGCTGAAGCTGGCCTCGGACAGGGCCTTGACGGTCTGTTCGCCGCGGAACAGCCCGCCGCCGACGGCATAGTGACGGCTGAGGCCTTCGGCGATGACGACGGGTTCGCTCATGTCAGGACCTTCTCTTTCTCGGAACCGAGCGGGTAGTGACAGCGCGCGCGGCCCAGGTCGGCCGGCTGGACCGGCGGGGCGACGCGGCGGCAATGCTCGTCGGCGAACTTGCAGCGCGGCGAGAACAGGCAGCCCTCGGGGCGGTCGAACTGCCCCGGCACGACGCCCGGGATGGTCGGCAGGCGCCGCTCGGTCGCGCGTTCGGGCAGGGCGGCCAGCAGCGCCGCGGTATAGGGGTGGTGCGGGGTCTCGAACAGCGCCTCGACGGGCTGGTCCTCGACCTTCTGGCCGGCGTATTGCACGCAGACGCGCTGCGCGGTTTCGGCCACCACGCCCATGTCGTGGGTGATCAGGATCAGCGCCATTCCGGTGTCCTTCTGCAGGTCGGTCAGAAGGTCCAGGATCTGTGCCTGGATGGTCACGTCCAGCGCGGTCGTCGGCTCGTCCGCGATCAGCAGGCGCGGGCGGCAGGCGATGGCCATGGCGATCATCACGCGCTGGTTCATGCCCCCCGACAGCTGGTGCGGGAAGGCGCCCAGGCGCTTCTCCGGGGCGGGAATGCCGACCATCTCCAGAAGCTCGATCGCCCGGGCGTGCCGCTGCTTGCGGTCAAGGCCCAGGTGCTGGCGCAACGCCTCCTTGATCTGGAAGCCGACCGTGAAACAGGGGTTCAGCGAGGACATCGGCTCCTGGAAGATCATCGACATGTCCTTGCCGATCAGCCGCCGGCGCTGCGGGCCCGAAAGGCGCCGCAGGTCCTGCCCGTCGAAGGCCAGCTCGTCCGCGGTGACCGTGGCGGTCCAGGGCAGCAGCCCCATCGCGGCCAGCATCGAGACGGATTTGCCCGAGCCGCTTTCGCCGACGATGGCGGTCAGCTCGCCCTCGTTGATGTCGAAGTCGACCCCGTCGACGGCGCGGAAGGCGCCGCCGGAGGTGGCGAATTCCACCGAGAGGTTGCGAATGCTCAGAAGCGCCATGTCGTCAGCTCCGCTTCATCTTGGGATCGAGCGCGTCGCGCAGACCGTCGCCCATCAGGTTGATCGCCAGCACGGTGACCAGGATCGCGAGGCCGGGGAA
>JBPEXR010000192.1:0-3335 GCA_052031355.1 Paracoccaceae bacterium | reverse complement strand
TCCTGGGGGCCGAGGAAAGCGCCGAGGCGGCGCTGGCGCGGGCCATGGGGGAGGCGCTGACCTTCTCGGGCGTCGAGGCCGGCGCGCTGGACGTGCTTTTCCTGCCCGAGGATTCGCCCCTGCTGCCCCGCCTGCAGGCGGTCGCCCTGCATTTCGAACTGCCCCAGCCACAGGCGCCCCAGCCCCCGCGCCCCGCCGCGCCCGGGCGCGACCCGGCGCGGCCGCCGAAGCTGCGCTAGGCGGCGCGCGGCGTCAGTAGCCGCGGCTTCGGTCCACCAGGTGCAGGAAGGGCTCGCCCGCCTCGCCGCGGCGGACGTTCTCGGCAATCACCTCGGCCGCGGTATCCTCGCGCGTGGTGGAGGCGATATGCGGCGTGACGGTGACCCGGGGGTGCGCCCAGTAGGGGTGATCGGCGGGCAGCGGCTCGGTCCGGAAGACGTCGAGCGTGGCGTGACCCAGCGCGCCGGCCTCCAGCGCCGCCAGCAGCGCCGCGTCGTCGATCAGCGCGCCGCGCCCGGGGTTCACGATCACCGCGCCCTCGGGCAGCCAGCCGATGCGCTGCGCGTCCAGCAGGTTCTCCGTCTCGGGCGTCAGCGGCAGCAGCAGCACCAGGATGTCGGCGCGGCGCAGCACCGCCTCCAGCCCCGCTTCGCCCGAGCGGCAGTCGATCCCGTCGATCTGCTTGGGGCTGCGGCTCCAGCCGGCAACGTCGAAGCCGAGCTGCGCCAGCGCCTGGGCGCAGGCCGCACCCAGCGCGCCCAGCCCCAGCACGGTAACGCGGCGGTCGCGGGCCAGCGGCGGCACCGTCTCGGGGCGCCAGGTGCCGTCCTGCTTCAGGATATGCGTATCCATCCCCAGGTGGTGCCGCAGCACGTGGCCGGTGACCCATTCGACCATGCCGCGGGTCAGCCCCTCGTCGACCATGCGCGCCAGCGGCTGGGTCAGCGTCGGGTTCGGGGCGATATCCTCGACCCCCGCCCAGAGGTTCAGCACCGCCTTGCAGCGGGTGAAGGGGCGGAAATCCTGCACCGTCGAATTGGGCGCATAGACGATGTAATCCACCTCCTCGGGCGGGAAATCGCGGCCCAGCCGGAAGTCCTGCACCCCCGCGGCCTGCAATGCACGGGTCAGCGGCGCCTCGTAGGCGGCCCAGGCCGCGTCGCGCGCGGCGAAAAGGATGGTGGTCATCGCTACCTCGGTCTGTGGACGTGGGCGGACTGTACCAACCCGAAGGCCAGCAGCAAGACCAGCATGGCCGAGCCGCCGTAGCTGACCAGCGGCAGCGGCACGCCCACGACGGGCGCCAGGCCCATGACCATCGACATGTTGACCGCGAAGAACAGGAAGAAGTTCGCCGCGATCCCCATCGTCAGCAGCGAGGAGAAGCGATCCCGGTTCTGGAAGGCCGAGACGAGGCAGAAGACGATGATCAGCGCGTAGAGCGTCAGCAGCGAGAAGGCCCCGACAAAGCCGAACTCCTCGGCCAGCGTGGTGAAGATGAAGTCGGTGTGCTTCTCGGGCAGGAAGTTCAGCCGGCTTTGCGTGCCCTGCATGAAACCGCGCCCCGTCCAGCCGCCCGAGCCCAGCGCGATCTTCGACTGGGTGATGTGATAGCCCGCCCCCAGCGGGTCCGAGGCCGGGTCGAGGAAGGTATCGATGCGCCGGAACTGGTAGTCCTTCAGCAGCTGCCAGGGCGTGCCGCGACTTTGGAAAACCGCCGTGATCAGCCCGATGCCGGCGGCGATGACCACGGCGAAATAGGCCCAGTGGACCCCGGCAATGAACATCAGCAGCCCGCCCGCCGTCAGCAGCAGGATCGCCGTGCCCAGGTCGGGCTGGCGCAGCGTCAGGTAGGTCGGGATCAATATGATGATGACCGGCAGGATCACCCAGAGCGGGCGCGAGGTCTTCTTCAGCGGCAGCCAGTCGTAATAGGCGGCCAGGAACATCACCAGGGTGATCTTCATCAGCTCCGACGGCTGCAGGCGCATGAAGCCCAGGTCGATCCAGCGCTGCGCGCCCATGCCCTTGGTGCCGACGAATTCCACCAGCAGCAGCAGCACCAGGCTGCCCAGGTAGGCCAGCGCCGCCATGTTGCGCCAGAACCAGATCGGCACCATGGCGACGACCATCATCAGCACGAACCCCAGGGCGAAGCGCTTCATCTGCGGCTCGGCCCAGGGCGTGAAGGACCCGCCCGCCACCGAGTAGAGCATCAGGAACCCCACCGCGGCGACCGATGCCAGCAGCACCGCCAGCGGCCAATTGAGGTACAGGATCTTGCGCGGCCCCGAGGGCACCGATTTGACGGTATACTCGAGATAGCTCATGCCCGGCTCCGCCCGTTGCTGCGCAGGTCCGGGAAATCGCGCCGCAGCCGTTCCTGCTGCGCCTTGATGCGGTCGCGGTCGGAGGCCGGATAGGCGCTGAGCGGCGGATCGCCCCCGTAGAGCGCCTGCAGCGTCACGTCCCGCGCGATCGGCGCCGCGGCGGAAGAGCCGCCGCCGCCATGCTCCACCACCACCGAAACGGCGATGCGCGGCGCATCGTAGGGCGCGAAGTTGACGAACAGCGCGTGGTCGCGCCGCTCCCACGGCAGATCGGCGTTGGAGGTCACGCCGCGCGCCCGTTCGGCGGCGGTGATGTTGCGCACCTGGCTGGTGCCGGTCTTGCCGGCCATGGCCAGGCTCTCTTCGGCGATGCGGCTGCGGTAGGCGGTGCCGCGGGTCGAATTGGAGACCGCGAACATCGCCTTGCGGATCTGGCGCAGGTGGTTCTCGTTCAGCCCCAGCGAGGTGCCGCCGCGCGGCTCCGTCTCCACCCCGTCGACCGAGCGGACGAGCCGCGGGGCGATGTCGCGCCCGGTGGCCAGGCGCGCCGTCATCACCGCCAGCTGCAGCGGCGAGGACAGCACGTAGCCCTGCCCGATGACCGCGTTCACCGTATCGCCGATCACCCAGCCGCTGCCGCGGTGGACGCGCTTCCATTCCTTGTCGGGCGTCAGCCCTTCGGCGACGGCGGACATCGGGATGTCGTGGCGCATCCCCAGCCCCAGACGTCGCGCCATGGCGGTGATCCGTTCGATCCCCACTTTCAGCGCGAGATCGTAGTAATAGACATCGCAGCTTTCGCGCAGCGAGCCTTCCAGGTTCATGTTGCCATGGCCGCGGCGTTTCCAGCAGTGAAAGCGCCGTCCGCCCACCTCCATGTGACCGGGGCAATAGACCGTGTCCTCGGGCGAGATGATGCCCGCGTCGAGCCCGGCGAGCGCCGCCACCATCTTGAAGGTCGAGCCGGGCGGATAGGCGTCCTGCACCGTCTTGGAGGCCAGCGGC